>JANYFU010000405.1 GCA_025359665.1 Caulobacteraceae bacterium | reverse complement strand
CCTTGAAGGGGAGGCGCTGGCCCAGGCCGACGAGCCGTTTTTTGGCGATCTGGCGCGTGGTGTGGTCAAGGGCCAGAAGGATATCGACGTCGCGATTTCGCAACGGTTGGCGTCCGGCTGGAAGCTGGGGCGTCTCGACGCGACGGTTCGGGCCATACTGCGTTGCGCGGCGTTTGAACTACGCTATCGACCGGAGATTCCACGCGAGGTGGTGATCAATGAATACCTTGAGATAACCAAATCATTTTTCGATGGGACCGAGTCTGGTTTCGTGAACGGCCTCCTGGATTCGATCTCCCGCGATGACCGAACCACCTGATGAGTTCGCCTGGATAGACCGGCTTAGACCGCTGAGCCGGGGTGATCCGCGCGCGCTTGGACTTGTCGACGACGCGGCCGTGATTCCGGGACGAGAGGGCCATGAACTCGTCGTCTCGGTCGATGCCATCGTGGAAGGCGTGCACTTCCTGGTGGGCGAGGCGCCCGACGTGGTTGCCAGGCGCCTGCTTCGAACAAGCCTGTCCGACCTCGCGGCCAAAACGGCCGAACCCTTCGGCTACTTTCTCCTGACCGCCTGGCCCAATGATCGGTCCTGGGATTATCGGGACGCCTTCATTCGGGGTCTCGCCGAAGACGGTGAAGCCTTCGGTGTCGCCTTGCTGGGGGGAGATACGGTTGGCACGCCTGGACCCATGACCGTCAGCGCGACGGTCATGGGTTGGTGCCCTAAGGGTCAAACCCTGCTCAGATCCGGCGCGCGGCCCGGTGATCTGCTGGTGGTCTGTGGGGTAATCGGCGATGGCTGGCTCGGCCTTCGGGCGGCGCGCGGAGAGATCGACGATCCGTCGGGATGTCTCGCGAACCACTACAGGACACCACGCCCGTTGTTCGAGCTTCGCCCGCTGCTTCGGCGGTGGGCCCGCGCCGCGGCGGACGTCTCCGATGGCCTGGTGGCAGACGCTGGTCACCTTGCGCGCGCCAGCGGTTTGGGCCTTGAACTTGATCTGGCGCTGATGCTGATTTCTCCGGGCGGACTGGCCTGGTGCGCCAGTCAGGATGATCAGGTCGAGGCCCGGGTGGCGCTGGCGACCGGTGGGGATGACTATGCGATCGTCTGCGCCGTGGATCCCAGGCATGAGATGGATTTCAAACGCGGATCGGCGGCGCTGGGCGTTCCGGCGGCCACTGTCGGCGTTTTTGACACCGCGAGCGACGTTCGTTTGAGGTTTGGCGGCCAAGCGGCGCGGACGGCCAAACCTGGGTGGTCTCACTGAATTCGCACGACGGCGCGGCAGCGCACTTCGGACGATAACCAGTCGCCGCTTGCTTTGAGGGGCTCGTTTTGGCAGTTAGCGCCCGAGGGTTGGCGCCTGAACCGTGCTCGCCTTTCCCCGCCAAGGGGAATTCGTGGTCCCCGCGAGCGCCGATGTGGCGGTTTCGGATCGGCGACAAAGAATTGGGACAAGGGGAGTCGTGTAGATGGGTTTGGTGCTGACGCTGGTCATAGCCGCCGGGCTATTGGCCGTCCTTTACGGTGTCGTGCAGACAGCGGTCCTGCTGCGAGCCTCTCCTGGCAATGCCAAGATGCAGGAAATCGCCGCCGCCATTCAGGAGGGCGCGCAGGCCTATCTGCGCCGCCAATACACAACCATCGCCATCGTTGGCGCTGTCATCCTGGTGGTGATCTACTTCCTGATTGGCTGGACCGAGGCGGTCGGCTTTCTGATCGGCGCGGTTCTCTCCGGCCTAGCGGGCTTCGCCGGAATGCTGATATCGGTCCGGGCCAATGTTCGGACAGCCCAGGCGGCGTCTGAAAGCCTGGCTAAGGGCCTGTCGCTGGCCTTCCGCTCGGGCGCGGTGACTGGAATGCTGGTAGCGGGTTTCGCCCTGCTTGGCGTGGCCGGCTACTATGCCGTGCTCACCGGTGTCCTCGGCCTGGAAAACACCAGCCGGGAGGTGGTTGATTCGCTCGTAGCTCTTGGCTTCGGCGCCTCGCTGATCTCCATTTTCGCCCGTCTCGGCGGCGGTATCTTCACCAAGGGCGCCGACGTCGGCGGCGACATGGTGGGTAAGGTCGAGGCCGGCATTCCCGAAGACGACCCCCGTAACGCCGCGACGATCGCCGATAACGTCGGCGACAATGTCGGCGACTGCGCCGGCATGGCCGCCGACCTGTTCGAGACCTATGCGGTGACCACAGTGGCGACCATGGTCCTGGCGGCGATCTTCTTCAGGGGGCTGCCTGAAGTCGGCAACATGATGCTGCTGCCTCTCGCCATTTGCGGAATCTGCATTCTGACCTCGATCGCCGGCGCCTTCGCCGTTCGCCTGGGAAAAAGCGGCAACATTATGGGCGCGCTCTACCAGGGCCTGATCGTCACCGGCGGCCTGTCGATCCCGGCCGTATGGTGGGTGATCAATTCGCTAGTGCCGGCGGCCGGTGTTCATGTCGGCGACAGAACGGTCAGCGTTGACCAACTGTTCTTTTGTGGCCTCGTCGGGCTCGCGGTGACGGCCTTGATTGTCGTGATCACCGAGTTTTACACGGGCACAAACTTCCGGCCCGTAAAGTCCATCGCCAAGGCGTCGGTTTCCGGTCACGGCACGAACGTCATCCAAGGCCTCGCCATGTCGCTGGAGTCCACGGCGGCACCCGCGATGGTCATCATCGTCGGCATAGTCGCCACCTACCAGTTCGCTGGCCTGTTTGGGATCGCCATCGCGACCACCACCATGCTGTCCCTGGCGGGTTTCATCGTCGCCCTGGACGCCTTTGGTCCGGTTACCGACAACGCCGGCGGGATCGCCGAGATGGCGGGATTGCCGAGCGAGGTTCGGATATCCACCGACGCGCTGGACGCGGTGGGCAACACCACCAAGGCGGTAACCAAGGGCTATGCCATCGGTTCGGCCGGTCTCGGGGCTCTGGTTCTCTTCGCGGCCTATACGCAGGACCTGAAGTTCTTTTCCGCGAACGCCGACAAGTTCCCATTCTTCACCGGAATGGGCGCCGTCGCCTTCGATCTGTCCAACCCCTACGTGGTCGTCGGACTGCTGTTTGGCGGCCTGTTGCCGTTTCTGTTCGGCGGTATGTCGATGACCGCCGTGGGCCGGGCGGCCGAGGCCGTTGTGGAGGAGGTTCGCCGTCAGTTCCGCGAAAATCCAGGCATCATGACCTACGAGGTTAAGCCGGAATACGGCCGCGCGGTGGATATCCTGACCAAGGCTGCGATCCGGGAAATGATCGTCCCGTCGTTGCTGCCAGTCGCCTCGCCGATCCTGCTGTTCTTCGCGATTCAGGCCATCGCCGGCAAGTCAGACGCGTTTTCCGCTCTCGGCGCCATGCTGATGGGGGTCATCGTAACTGGATTGTTCGTCGCCATTTCCATGACATCGGGCGGCGGCGCCTGGGACAACGCCAAGAAGCTGATCGAGGAAGGTCACTACGGCGGCAAAGGGTCCGAGGCACACAAGGCCGCGGTGACCGGCGATACGGTTGGCGACCCCTACAAGGATACGGCTGGTCCCGCAGTCAACCCGATGATCAAGATCACCAATATCGTAGCCCTGCTCCTCCTGGCGGTCCTGTCGCACATCCACATCGCCGCCTAGACCGAATTCAGTCGTTCGGAAACGAAAGCGCCGCCCAGGATAGTCCCTGAGCGGCGTTTCCACGTGATGCTTTTTGCTGCCGTTTGGGTGCGGAACCCGACGTCTTTCTACGGACCTTGGCGCCCGTGCGAGTTCGGATTGACTTCCTGTTGGGGCAGGGCGCCCGCGGCGCTGATACTGCCGAGCAATTGCTCCAGCACTGTCATCTCGCGTCCCCGGGTGGGCGTCTCGCGATCGTTATAGGCTATGACGCGACCATCCTTAAGGGTGAAGGTGTTGACGGCCACTACCTGATCATCCGACTTGCGAAAGGCGATGGCCACAACGTCGCGCTTGTTCACCCGAGGGTGATAGAACGCCGTTCGGCTCGAGACCTGCGATATGTAGTACCAGGTATCCTTGTCGAATGTGGAAACCGCCGTCGGCGAGCCAAGCCTTGCCTGGACGGTGGAGCGGGTGTCTTCCCCGACCTTCACATCAGTGGGTGACTTATCCACCGTCTGAAATCCCTGAAAGCTGCTGACCGGCGTACAGGCGCTGGAAGCCACCAGGGTGATGAGGAGGAGAGAGGTTGCGGCCTTGCGCATCATGGACTGATCAACTCACTGCTGGAATCTAAGTCGCTTTGACCTAGGCCGGAAGCACGCCTATTTCAATGTGCCGCACCGGACGCCAGTCCCGCGGCGAAAACGAGGCTGCCCCGTCATGTTCACGCAATTGTTGGCCAAATCGTCGGCGAGGCAGGCCGCGAGCTCACTTTACCGGGCCGCGTCCGATCAGGCTCGCACAGAGGCGCTCTACACCCAGATGGGAACACCCGACTCGGTGGAGGGGCGCTTTGAGCTCCTGACCATGCATGTGATTCTTTTGATCGAAAGGCTTGAAGGGGAAACCGGCCTCGCCGCCGAAACCAGACAGGCCCTGTTCGACGCCTATGTCAGTAACCTGGACGGGGCGCTGCGGGAAATGGGCGTCGGCGATCTCGCGGTTGGTAAGCGCATGCGAAAACTTGGCGAGGCTTTTTATGGGCGGGCGAGGGCGTTTCAGGCGGCCTTCGAGCAGCTTCCGGATCAGACAGACTTGAAGGAGTTGCTCGCTCGCACGGCCCTTCAAGCGCGGCCCGAGACCTCTCCGGACGGATTGGCGACCTATGCAATAGGGTGCAGGGAGGGGCTTAGAGGTTGTGATTCGTCGAGCTTGATGTCCGGGCGGCCGGTTTGGGGCGTCTGATGGCCACCGAGTTACCCTGGGGGCGGCCGCTCGACTGGCCGGAAGTTCAACACGCGGAGCGCGAGGTTACGCTTAGCGCGGACCTAAACCAACTTAGGGTGATCGCGCGCGACCTTGGGCTTGAGGACCTGGCGGCGCTTCGTGGGGAACTGACGCTACGGTCCTGGCTCGATGGTGTCGCTATCGAAGGCTGCGTCGTGGCGGAGGTGACCCATCTGTGCGGAATTTCGCTTGAGCCGTTCGTTGTCGCGATCAACGAGCCGATCAAGGTTCGGGTGGTGCCGCTGGGTAGTCCGAATGCGCCGGCAACCGATGCGGCGGAAGTGATCGTAGACCTGGAGAGCGAAGATCCTCCGGACGAAGCGACCAGTGGCGTCATAGATCTCGCCGCCTATGTCGTCGAAGCCCTGGCTCTAGCCCTCGACCCATTTCCACGGAAGCCGGGCGCGGTGTTCTCGCCGCCCGAGGATACCGGTCCGATCTCCCCCTTCGCGGCGCTTTCAACCCTATCGAAGCGACCATCATGATACCCTCGTTGTCGTCGGGGCGATTCGTTTCGGCACGTGTTTGTGCGTTGATGACTTGGCGGTAGCGGGTTGCATCGGCCGCGCGCGACTGTATCGTCCGCGCGCCACCTCCGCGGGAGGATTGAAGGAGCAGAAATCGACGTCGTGTCCGAACCCCTGGTGATCTCTATCGACGCCATGGGTGGGGATCATGGGCCGTCGGTTGTCCTTCCCGGTCTGGAGAAGGCCATTCAGTCCCTAGGCGCCGGCAAGGTGCGTTTCCTGCTCCACGGTGATCCGTCAATAATCGAATCAGCGCTTTTGGCTTCATCGGGCCTTCGCGACGTGTGCGAGCCGCGAGCCGCCCAGGGCGTCATCGCCATGGACGCCAAGCCGGCCCACGCCATGCGTCGGGGCAAGGGCACATCGATGTGGAACACCGTGGAGAGCGTGAGGTCGGGGGAAGCGCGAGCCGCGGTTTCCGCCGGCAACACCGGCGCCCTCATGGCGATCTCTCGGCTATTGCTGCGAACCGCCGGAAACCTCGACCGACCCGCGCTGGTCGCCAACTGGCCGACGTTGCGCGGGACCAGCTCGGTACTCGACGTCGGGGCGAATCTGATCTGCGACGCGGAGCGACTGGTCCAGTTCGCCATCATGGGCTCGGCCTATCACCGGGTCATTCATCGCGTCGCTCGGCCGAGCGTGGGATTGCTCAATGTCGGAACCGAAACAGAGAAGGGGCACGAGGATGTTCGCAGCGCGGATAGGCTTCTGCGGGCCACTTCGATGACGTTTGACTATCACGGGTTCGTTGAGGGTGACGACATCGCCAAGGGCTCGGTCGACGTCGTCGTTACCGATGGTTTCACTGGCAACGTCGCTCTGAAAACCGCGGAAGGGCTGGCGCGTTTCTTTCGCGCCGAACTACGCAGGACGTTCACCGAAACGGCGCTATCACGCGTTGGGGCTTTTGTGGCCCAACAATCCCTGAGGGGAATGAGCACCCGACTCGATCCAAGTGGAATCAACGGCGGGCCGTTCTTGGGTCTGAACGGTATTGTCGTGAAGAGTCATGGCGGGGCCGACGCCAATGGCTTCGCCAATGCGGTGCGTCTAGCTGACAGTCTCGGACGTAGCGCCTTCATAGCTGAAATCGACCGCGATCTGCTTCTGTCCGCGACCACCCAGAGCGAGCCCATGAGAGCGAGAACCGTGGCGTGAACTCCAGGGTGCGTAGCGTGGTGACCGGTGTTGGGGGCTGTTTGCCGCCGAATATCGTCTCGAATAGCGACCTCGCGCAAACGGTCGATACAACCGACGAGTGGATCATCGAGCGCACGGGTATCCACTCGCGCCGACGCGCCGGCGACGAGCAGGCGACTTCCGATCTGGCGGTGGAGGCGGCGCGCGTGGCGCTTGCCAAGGCGGGTCGAACGGCTTCAGACGTCGATCTGATCATCGTCGCCACGACGACACCTGATCTGACCTTTCCGGCCACCGCCACTATTGTCCAGCGCAAGCTTGGAGCGCCGCCCGGGATCGCGTTTGACGTGCAGGCTGTATGCTCGGGTTTCGTTTATGCGCTAGCCGTGGCTGACAGTTTCGTCGTTCGGGGGTTAGGGAAGTGCGCGCTGGTCATCGGCGCCGAAACCATGAGCCGCCTCATGGACTGGACAGACAGGGGAACCTGCATTCTGTTCGGCGATGGCGCTGGCGCCGTGGTGCTTGAACCACGGACAGGGGAGGGAACCACGGCGGACCGTGGGATATTGGGGTTTTCCCTGCGCGCGGACGGCACCAAGCAAGATCTTCTATACGTGGATGGCGGCCCCTCTACGACCGGGACTGTCGGAAAACTGCGCATGCAAGGCAACCAGGTATTCCGGCACGCCGTGGTCAATATCAGCGAAGCGGTCTTGGCCGCGATCGCGATCGCGGAGGTGTCGATGGCCGAGGTGGACTGGTTCATACCGCACCAGGCCAATCAGCGAATTCTCGAGGGAGTAGCCAAACGCCTCGGCATTGATGGAAACCGCGTCATCTCGACCGTCGCGGACCACGCCAACACCTCCGCCGCATCGATCCCGCTTGCACTAAGCGTGGGGATAGAGGACGGCAGGATTCAACCCGGCCAACTCCTGCTGTTGGAAGCGATGGGCGGCGGCTTGACCTGGGGCGCCGTGGTCCTACGGCTCTAGCCGAGGAGCGCAGTCGAGATGACAGGCCCTTGACGAGCGAACAATGACAATTAAGGCTGTTGAAATGGGGGTTGGTTGGTCATGACCGATAAGACACTTACGAGAGCCCATCTCACCGATGCGCTGCATGAGCATGTCGGGCTGAGTCGCCAGGATTGCGCCGGGTTGGTGGAACGCACCTTGGACATGGTCGCCGAGGCCATGGAGCGCGGCGAAAGCGTGAAGCTGTCCGGATTCGGCGTATTTCAGGTCCGTTCCAAGCGCGAGCGGATGGGGCGCAACCCGAAGACCGGCGAACCAGCGACAATCGCGCCGCGCCGTGTCATAGGTTTTCGGGCCTCCCAGGTCCTCAAGGCGCGGATCGATCAAGCGTTGGGAAAATAGGGCGCATTTGGCTGACAAGGGACCTCTCGCTTTCAGGACCATATCCGAAGCGGTCGACGAGGTCGGCGCTCCAGCGCACGTGTTGCGTTTTTGGGAGACGAAATTCAGCATCGTAAAGCCGATGCGCCGCGCGGGCGGTCGCCGGTTCTACCGTCCAGAAGACGTGTGTCTCTTGAAGGCCCTGCGGCGCCTCCTTCATGAGGAGCGGCGGCGAATCGGTGACCTCCAAAATCTGTCTCGAACGGACCTGCTGGCCCTGTCATCGGAGGATGTTTCAAAAGTCTCTGTTTCGCGCGACTCGGCGCGGAATATCCATGGCCTTCAGAGTGCTCTCGCCGCCGTGATAAGTGCGAAGCAACGGCTGGACGGGCTACTCGCGACCGTCGGGCGATGATCGGGATTATCAATTGCCCGGAGGCGACGCTCTCTCTATAAGGCCGTCTCTCCCTGCAACGGAGCGTGGCGCAGCCTGGTAGCGCACTTGACTGGGGGTCAAGGGGTCGCAGGTTCAAATCCTGTCGCTCCGACCATTCACACCTGACCTTTTCGGGCGTGAGCAGGGCTACGAACTAGGGCTTTGGATAGATGATCGCCGTTACCCAAGCCTCGATTGCGCCCCCCGGACCTTTTCTTCCGGGGGGCCGTTCGCGGACTACGGCCGTCTGGCTGTTTGTGGTCGCCGTCCTGGTATTCATGATGGTTGTCGTCGGCGGCGCCACTCGACTGACGGGGTCGGGGCTTTCGATCACAGAGTGGAAACCCATCACCGGAGCGCTTCCCCCGCTCAATGAGACCGACTGGGCCGAAACATTTCACAAATACCGCGGGTCTTCGCAGTTTCACCTGATTAATCAGGGCATTAGCTTGTCCGAATTCAAGTTTCTGTTCTGGTGGGAGTGGGCGCACAGGCTGCTCGCCCGCTGGGTCGGTGTGGTCTTCGCGCTTCCGTTTCTTGTTCTTCTCGGCTTGCGCCGTGTTCCACGCCGACTGATCGGTCCGTGCTTCGTCCTGCTGGGCCTGGGCGGGCTGCAGGGCCTGGTGGGCTGGTGGATGGTCAAAAGCGGGCTGGAGGGCAGGGCGTCGGTGGCGCCCGAACGCCTGGCGGTCCACCTGGGCCTCGCGCTGCTGCTACTATCCGCCCTGGTGTGGACAGGTCTTGAAGCCTGGTCCGGGGAGCGTCGCCAGGATGGTTCAGCACGACGCGGGTGTCGGTGGCCCTCGGCCATCTTCGCCGGGGGTGTGTTCCTGCAATGCCTGATGGGCGCACTGGTCGCCGGCGGCGGCGCTGGACGCGTGGACAATGACTGGCCGCTGATGGACGGCCATGTCTTTCCAGTCGACTATTGGCAGGGCTCGGTGTGGGCGACGCTTGCCCACGGCAGGGCGGCCGTCCAATTCAATCACCGGATGCTGGCCTATGGCCTGGTCGGCTTCGGACTTGGGTTGGCGATCGTCGCCGCTCGAAATCGGACTCTTCCCAAAGCCGTCATGGTCGCTAGCCAGTTGGTGGTTGTTCTTCTTGTGGCACAGGCGGCCTTGGGGGTGGCGACTCTATTGGCGGGTGATCCGCTGGCTCTGGCGCTGGCGCACCAAACCAATGCGGCCATCCTGTTGAGCGTCTCGATTTTCTTCGCCTGGCGTTGCCGGCGAATCTGAGGTATCATTTTACCGCATCAAATTAATTGAGAGAATTCAAAGTTATCCCTTGATCGCCGACATTCCAACTTGACAGCCCCAGCGTTGGGTATTACCAGCCGCGCCTCAATCCGGCGTTGCCCTCTCGGTCACGTCCACCCAAGGCTCAAGGTGTCATGACGACCAAGACAACGACCTACCTGAAGGCGGCTTCCGTCGAAAAAAAGTGGATTGTGGTGGATGCTCGCGATGCCGTGGTGGGGCGCCTCGCGACCTTCATCGCCATGCGGCTTCGCGGCAAGCATCGTCCCGATTATACGCCCAACGTCGATTGCGGCGACCACGTCGTGGTGATCAACGCCGACAAGGTGAAATTCACCGGCCGCAAGCTCGATCAAAAGACCTACTACTGGCACACTGGGCATCCAGGGGGCGTGAAGGAACGGACAGCCGGTAAGATCCTCGACGGACGCTTCCCCGAGCGCGTGCTGGAAAAGGCCGTTGAGCGCATGTTGCCCAAGGAGAGCCCGTTGGCGCGCAAGCAACTGACGCACCTCAAGCTCTATAATGGCGGCGATCATCCCCACGAGGCGCAGAACCCTCAACCGGTGGATTTCCTGTCGATGAACAGCAAGAACAGTCGGAGCCAATAGTCATGACCGAAACACACGGCTTCGAGGCCCTTCAGGGCCTGTCTTCCTCACCGGCGCAGGTCGTCGCCGAACCTCAGATCGACAAGGACGGCCGCGCCTACGCAACTGGCAAGCGTAAGAATGCCGTGGCGCGGGTCTGGATCAAGCCAGGACGCGGCAAGGTAACGATCAATGGTCGTGACCAGGAAGTCTATTTCGCTCGCCCGGTTCTGCGGATGATGATCGCCCAGCCGCTGCAAGTCGCCGATCGGCTTGGCCAATTCGACGTCATCGCCACCGTCGAAGGCTCGGGCCTGTCCGGCCAGGCCGGCGCGGTTCGCCATGGCATATCCAAGGCTCTGACCTACTATGAACCCGGTCTGCGCGCCGTGCTCAAGCCCCACGGCTTCCTTACCCGCGACAGCCGCGTCGTCGAGCGCAAGAAATACGGCAAGGCCAAGGCCCGACGCAGCTTCCAGTTCTCCAAGCGCTAACGGGCGCATCCACAAGGGTGTTTCGTCGAGAGCGCTTCGGTCCATCCGAGGCGCTCTTTTCGTTTTTGGGATAGGTTGGATCCGGCCATGACAGCCAAGGTGTTCATCGACGGCGAAGCGGGCACAACAGGACTTCAGATCCGTGACCGCCTCCGTGGCAGGACGGACCTTACGATCGCCTCGATAGACCCCGACGACCGCAAGAACCCCGACGTGAGGCGCGCCTATCTCAATGGTGCGGACGCCGTAATCCTTTGCCTTCCCGACGATGCCGCGCGCGAGGCCGTCAGTCTGATCGACAGTCCCAAAGTGCGGGTTATCGACGCCTCGACTGCTCATCGGACGGCGCTGGATTGGACCTACGGCTTTCCGGAAATGGGACCCGGCCAACGCGAGGCGATTCGCGCCGCGACGCGGATCAGCAATCCCGGCTGCTATCCGACCGGATTCCTGGCTTTGGTCCGACCACTGATCAAACAGGGGCTGTTGCCGCCGGACTGGCCGGTCACCGTGAACGCCGTTTCCGGCTACTCTGGCGGCGGTCGCTCGATGATCACCGAGTTCGAGGACGCCCAAGCTCCCGGCTATACGACGACAGCCTACCGTCCCTATGCGACATCCCTGAAGCACAAGCATGTGCCGGAGATGCAGCACTACGCGGGGCTGGCGCATCGGCCTCTGTTTTCCCCCGCGGTTGGCCGCTATCGCCAAGGAATGATTGTCGAAGTCCCCCTACAACTGGCGGCCCTCCCCGGCCGCCCCCGTATCGGCGACATTCAGCTGGCTCTATCGCGGGCCTATGAGGGCGAACATTTCGTGGAGGTGGCTTCGCCAGGGGAGGCGATGATCACTGAGACGCTCGATCCCGAAGCCTTGAATGGATCGAATTTCATGCGCCTCTACGCCTTTGGCGCTGACGAGTTGGGACAAGCTCGGCTGGTGGCGGTTTTGGACAATCTGGGAAAGGGCGCGGCTGGAGCGGCGGTACAGAACCTCAATCTCGCCCTGGGGTTCGACGAAGCGACCGGTCTGGAATCGTAGGGAACACCGGGCCGCCTGTAACCCGATCGGCTCGTCCAGCGTATAAACAGCCATGACCATCGAAAACCCTTACTTCACCCGCCGTGCCGCCTTCCGGGGCGCCGGAGCCTTGATGATGGGTCTGCCCACCCTGAGCGTGGCCGCGCCCAGCGACCCCTGGACCAATGCGCCTGAACGCAAACTTACCAACGCCGATTGGCGCGCGCGCTTGCCCTCGGCCTCCTATGATATACTTCGCGCCGAAGGGACCGAGAGGCCGTTCACCAGTCCCCTTAACGGCGAGCATCGAAAAGGCCTGTTCAAGTGTCGTGGCTGCGCGCTGCCCTTGTTCAAATCCGATTGGAAATATGATTCGGGAACTGGCTGGCCGAGTTTCTATCGGGCTCTGCCTGGCGCGTTTGGCAAGAAGGCGGACTTCGCCCTGGGCATACCGCGCACCGAATATCATTGCGCTCGTTGCCTGGGCCACCAGGGCCACCTGTTCGATGACGGCCCGCCCCCCACCGGGTTGAGGTACTGCAACAACGGCGTGGCTCTGACGTATTCCGCAACCTGACGGCGTTGCGTATCCGTAACTCCCGCTTTCAGGAGCGAACCTTCACAAATGACCCCGGCGCGTCGTCCAAGGCCTTGAGCGGACCCGCTGATGGATCACGGGCAGGGACTTGGCCGCCGGATCGGGCCTTCAGCCACGTAGCCCAATGCGGCCACCAGGATCCCGGTGATTCCGTGGCCCCCGCCATCCACGACGCCAGGGTGTCGGGCAAGGCGTCGTTGGTCCAATGCTGGTATTTCATGGCTGCCGGGGCGTTGATGACGCCAGCGATATGGCCCGACCCCGCCAGCGTAAACGTGACAGGTCCTCCAAACAGCGTCGCGCCTTTGTAGACCGAGCGTGCGGGAGCGATGTGGTCTTCACGCGAGGATTGAACGTAGATCGGTGTCTTAACACTGGAAAGATCAAGGCGAACGCCTGCCAGATCAAGCTTGCCCTCGGAAAGGGCGTTCTCGCCGTAGAATTTTCTCAAATAGAACAGGTGCAGCGTTTTAGGCATTCGGGTCTGGTCGGAATTCCAGAACAGCAGATCAAAGGGTTTCGGTTCCTTACCCATCAGATAGTTGTTCACGAAGAACGACCAAATCAGATCATTGCCGCGCAAGGCGTTGAAAGTGTCGGCCATTGTCTGGCCCGCCAGAACCCCACCCCCGGCGTCCATCTTGGTCTCAAGCTCTTTGAGCCAGTCTTCGTTCGTGAAGATGAGCAGATCGCCGGCTTCAGAAAAATCCTGCTGGGCGGCGAAGAATGTCGCCGACGCCACCCGCTTGTCGCCTCGGGCCGCCATGTGCGCCAGGGCGCACGACAGCATCGTGCCGCCGATGCAATAGCCGACGGTATTGACCGTTTCTACGCCCGTCTGACGGGTGACGGCGTCGATGGCGGCGTAAATTCCCTCATGCAAATAGTCCTCGAAGGTTTTGGTGGCCAGTTCGACGTCCGGGTTGACCCAGGAGGTTACGAAGACGGTGAATCCCTGGCCCGCCAACCAGCGGATCATGGAATTTTCCGGTCTCAGATCAAGGATGTAGAATTTGTTGATCCAGGGCGGAAAGATCAGCAGAGGTATTTCAAACACCGCCTCCGTAGTCGGAGAAAACTGTAATATCTGTATGATATCATTTTGGAATATCACTTTTCCAGGCGCGGTCGCGACGTTTTCACCAACCGTGAAGCGGCTGAGGTCGGTCTGACTGATCGCCAGCTGGCCACCACCTCGTTCCAGATCCGCGGCAAAGTTCTCCATGCCCCGCAGAATGCTCTCGCCCCGGCTATCCATGGCCTCGCGAAGGGCGACTGGGTTGGAAAGCAAAAAATTGGAGGGCGAAAATGCGTCGGTCAGCATCCGCGTGAAGAACTCAACACGGCGTTTGGTCAGGGGTTCGACGCCTTCGACACCACCGACCAGATCATTAAGCCAGTTCGAAGTGATCAGATAGGATTTCTTGACGACGTCGAAGACGGGATTGGTCGACCAGTCGGGATTGCTGAACCTCTTATCGACCTTGCCGCCTTCGGTAGCGGCCGGTGCCGACTTGGCTCCAGAGCCGGCGGCGGAACGCCACAACTCCATGTAACGGCCATAGAGATCGGCCTGGGCGCGAAGCAGGCGGTCAGGTTGCCCCGCCAGCTTGCCGATCACCTCGCTCATGGCCGTGCTGACGTGGAAGGGATCCGGATTCAGCGCTGCCGGCCGATCGGCTTGACGCAGAGCCGCCTCGGCGATGGCGCTTTGAGCCGTCATAGCGGCGCGGGCCAGGTTCAAAGAGAGGGCCTCGATAGCGGCACGCTGGTCTGCCGACATGAACTCCAGGCCCATCGTCGCTTGGGAGGGAGCGTCGCCGGCCGGCGATAGTTTAGCTTCGTGCCCGTTTGGCATGGTCGCGACCTGGGGCGCGGATTTGGACGATTTCTTCTTTTTGGCGCCACTCTCGACTGACAAGGAAGCCTTGGCGCGCGCCTTGGATTTCTTGACGGTATCCTTCATGTTCAGCTCCCTTCGGCCGATGGCCGCGCTCTTTCTCTTGGGCGCGGTCTGGCCTATGACCTCGGCTCTGATGAATTCCCTAAAGCAACCCCAATCAATGACAAAGGCCCTTTGGCTCGCCCTGGTGGCGTTTGCGATTCCAGGCGCTCAGGCGCTAGCGTTCAACCCGGCGGAGGCGAGTGCCTGCGGGCCACCCGCGCGAACGTCAGCCTATCCAACCTTGTGTTCAATCCCGGCGACGCCGACCGATGTGCGTGACGCCAGCGCGTTCAAAGCCGCGGTGGTGGAGACGCGGCAGGCGGGACGTCGCCTTGTCGTAAAAAACCGCGATGACGCGTCGAGCCTGCCGCTGGACGGCGCCGAAAGGTTCAGCGCGGCGGCCAGGGCGCAAGCCGCGCCACCGCCTTTGGCCGATGGCTCGACCCCATCCGATACCCAAACGTTCGAGGCGGAGGCCCGGCGCAAGGCTGAACCGCCCCGGAGACCGCACTCGTGATTCCTGATTTCCATCGTATTCGCCGCCTTCCGCCGTATGTGTTCGAAGAGGTCAACCGCCTGAAGGCCCGGTTGCGGGGCGAGGGGGTCGACATCATCGATTTCGGCATGGGCAACCCGGACATGCCCACGCCCAGGCATATCGTCGATAAGCTGATCGAAACGGCGCGGGATCCTAAGTCAGGACGATACTCCGCCTCCAAGGGAATCCTCGGCCTCAGGCGCGCGATGGCGGGCTACTACGCCAATCGCTTCGGTGTGACGCTCAATCCGGAGACCGAAGTGGTGGCGACCTTGGGCTCCAAAGAGGGATTTGCTAACCTCGCCCAGGCGCTGACAGCGCCGGGCGACGTGATCATATGCCCCAATCCAGCTTACCCGATCCACGCCTATGGCTTCATCATGGCCGGCGGTGTCATACGGCACGTCCCCGCTCTGACTCCCGAAGCCTATCTTTCCGGTGTCAGCCGGGCGGTGCGTCATTCGGCCCCGCCCGCCAGCGTGTTGATCGTCAGCTACCCCTCCAATCCCACCGCGCAATGGGTTGACCTGGATTTCTACAAGGACGCCATCGCCCTTGCGAGAAAGCATGACATGCTGGTGTTGTCCGACATCGCCTACTCGGAAATCTATTTCGACAATAACCCACCGCCGTCGATTTTACAGGTCGATGGCGCGCGCGATATCGCTGTAGAGGTCAATTCGCTGTCGAAAACCTATGCAATGGCGGGCTGGCGCGTGGGTATGGTGGTTGGCAACGCCAGAATGTGCGCCGCGCTGGCGCGGGTGAAATCCTACCTGGACTACGGAGCGTTCACGCCGATTCAGGTCGCCGCCACCGCGGCGCTGAACGGTCCGCAGGATTGCGTCGCGGAGATACGCGCGATCTACAAATCCCGCCGCGATGTCCTGGTGTCGTCCATGGCCCGGGCCGGCTGGGATATACCAACACCACCGGCTTCGATGTTCGCCTGGGCGCCACTGCCAGAAGCTTTCCGCGAGGCTGGCTCGATGGTCTTCTCAAAACTCCTCATCGAAGAGGCGGGTGTCGCGGTGTCGCCCGGTGTGGCGTTCGGAGAATACGGCGAGGGGTATGTCCGGATTGGCCTGGTGGAGAACGAGCACCGGATCCGGCAGGCCGCCCGCAACGTCAAAAGGTTTCTCGATCGATCCGGGCAGATCCTGAGCGGCGCGCGAGATCTCGCGTCGGCGACCTGACGGGGACCGAACCGTTGAGCAGAGCACAATGGCGACTGGGCGTGGCTGGATTGGGCACGGTCGGATCGGGACTGATCGACCTCGTCCAGGCGCGACCAGACTTTTCGCCCACTGGGTCTCACTGTCTTGTGACCGGGGTGAGCGCTCGAACGCGGTCCGCCGCCCGGCCCGTGGATATATCCGGCTTCAAGTGGTCCGATGACCCCGTCGCCCTGGCCCGTTCATCCGAAACGGACATCTTTGTCGAACTGATCGGCGGGGCCGATGGGCCAGCCGCCGCCGCGGTGGAAGCGGCCTTGCGGGCGGGCAAGCCCGTGGTCACGGCCAACAAGGCGCTGATCGCCACTCACGGTCGCGCGCTGGCGATGATCGCCGAGACTCATGGCGCGCCACTACTGTTTGAAGCGGCGGTGATGGGTGGAACGCCCGCGGTGAAGCTTGTGCGCGAGGCCCTGGTCGGCGATCAGATCGAGGCTGTGGCCGGCATCTTGAACGGCACCTGCAACTACATCCTCACGGAGATGGAGGCGACTGGGCGCGGTTTCCTCGAGGTCCTCGCCGAAGCCCAGGCGCTGGGGTATGCTGAAACCGATCCGACCATGGACGTCGGTGGGTTCGACGCCGCCCATAAGATCACCATTCTTGCGGCTCTGGCCTTTGGCGGCGCGCCGACCCTGTCAGCCGCCGAAATCGAGGGTGTCGACGGTATTGAACTGCTGGATATCCGTCTCGCGAAGGACCTGGGATACCGCATCAAGCTGGTGGCCAGCGCCGTTCGCGGCCCCGCGGGGGTTTCGGTGCGGGTGCATCCCGCTCTGACAGCGCTCGATCACCCTTTGGCGCGTGTGGATGGCGTATTGAACGCGCTATTCATTCAATCTCGTAAGATCGGGCGTATGTTCATCCAAGGCGCGGGCGCTGGCGCGGGTCCGACCGCGGCCGCCGTCGCCGCGGATATCGCCGATGTCATGGCAGGCGCGGCGCGGCCGGTTTTTCAACGAGCGGCAAATTCTCTCGTGGAATTCGGTAGTGTCTCCCCAGTCGACTCCCTGGGCCGCGTCTACGTGCGGTTACTAGTCCGCGATCAGCCTGGTGTCATCGCCTCGGTTTCAGAGACCCTGGCGGACGCCGGTGTTTCGATCGACAGCTTTCTCCAAAAACCAGCGCAAGGAGCCGGCGGCGTGCCGATCGTTCTGACGACTCATCTGGCGCCAGAAGCGACCATCGCCAAGGCCGTCCAGGCCATGAGTCTATTGCCGAGCCTTATTGCGCCGCCCCGCGTGATCCGTATCTCGCTTATTTAGAGATCGCGGACCGCCATGGGACTTAGCCGGAGATTTCAATGACTTCACAGGTATTGTATCGCTCCTTGGTTATGGACGCCGTAAGTGTTTCCGAATCGGCCGCTATCGCCGCGTGGGCCCTGGTTGGAAGAGGCGATGAGCAAGCCGCCGATCAGGCCGCCGTGGACGCCATGCGCACCGCGCTCAATGAGCTTGATATCGAAGGCGTCATCGTGATCGGGGAAGGGGAGCGCGATGAGGCTCCCATGCTCTACATCGGCGAACGTGTCGGGCGAGGCGGAGGGCCGAAAATCGACATCGCCCTTGATCCGTTGGAAGGGACATCGCTGACGGCGAAGGCGATGACCAACGCTTTGGCGGTAATGGCCTGGGCGCCGACCGGCACGCTACTCAACGCACCGGATACCTATATGGATAAGATCGCCTGCGGACCAGGCTATCCGGCCGGCATGCTGGACCTTGATCGCAGTCCCGCCGACAACACACGGGCCCTGGCCGCCGCCAAGGGCGTCGATCCCACCGATATCACCGTCTGCGTCCTTGACCGTCCGCGGCATGCGGAGATCATCGCGTCATTGAGGTCAGTGGGCGCGCGGGTGCATCTGATCACCGACGGCGACATCGCCGGGGTTATCAACACCGCCGACGCCGATACGGGGATCGACATGTACCTGGGTCAAGGCGGCGCGCCCGAGGGGGTTTTGGCCTGCGCGGCCTTGAAATGCGTTGGCGGTCAGTTTCAGGGACGGCTGGTGTTTCGCAACGCCGATGAACGGGCCCGCGCCCGCGGCCACGGCATCACCGACCTGGATAAGAAATACGATCTGCATGAGATGGTCCGCGCCGACGCCATTTTCGTCGCCACGGGCGTGACGGACGGCGCGCTGCTCGACGGCGTCAAAGTTGTGAATGGTTTCCTTCATACGCACACTCTGGTCATGAACTCCGTCAGCGGCGTGGTGCGCCATGTCCGGATGAAACGCCGGGTTTGATGGCCCTGGAACAGTCGATTTCAAGTGACTTCCTTGATGTGCGCAGGTCGTTGCTTGGCCGCAGGTGGCGCGCCAGACCAGCTGACCCCGAGATAACCCGGGCGCATCAGGCGCAGCTCGGTCTTTCGGAACCGCTTGCCCGGGCCATGGCGTCTCGTGGCGTGGCGATAGAGGCTGGAGAGTCGTTCCTGCGGCCGACACTGAGGGTGCTGTTTCCCGACCCATCCAGTTTCACCGACATGGACCTGGCAGCATCGATCCTGTTGGACGCCCTGGTCGACGGCCTCAGCCTGACAGTCTTTGCCGACTATGACGTGGACGGGGCCAGTAGCGCCGCTCAGCTGGTGCGCTGGTTCCGGGCCATGGGGCTGGACCTGCCCATCTATGTGCCGGACCGGATGACCGAGGGCTATGGGCCGAGCCCAGCGGCGTTTCGTAAGCTGAAAGCCGACGGCGTCGATCTGGTGATCACAGTGGATTGCGGCGCCGCCGCCTACGACGCGATCCAGGCCGCCGCCGAGGTGGGCTTGAAAGTCGTGGTTATCGATCATCACCTCATGGGCGCCGCCACGCCGCTTGCGTCGGCCCTCGTCAATCCGAACCGTCCCGACTGCGGCTCCGGCCAGGGCATTCTGGCCGCGGCGGGGGTAACATTTGTCTTGCTGGTGGCTCTCAACCGCGAGGCCAGGCGTCGCGGCTTGTTTACAGACCGGCCTGAACCGGATGTGCGTCAATGGTTGGATCTGGCCGCCATGGGCGCCATTTGCGATGTAACGCAGCTGGTCGGCTTTAACCGGGCTCTGACGGCGCTTGGCCTCCGAGCCATGTCGATGTGGCGAAATCCGGGCTTATCGGCCCTGATGGACGTGGCCGGCCTGGCCAAGGAGTCCGCCGGCGTCTTCGAGGCGGGATTCATTCTCGGTCCCCGTATCAATGCCGGGGGGCGGATTGGCCGCTCGGATCTCGGCGCCCGGCTTCTGTCCACCGATGACCTCATCGAGGCTGGCGACTTGGCGCGAGAACTTGACGCGCTGAACACCGAACGCAAGCTTGTCGAGAGCGCCATCGTCAAGCAGGCCATGCTGGATCTCGAACAGGGCAGCAATCTTGATCCAGAAGCGCCAGTCATCGTGGTGGCCCGCGAGGGGTGGCATCCGGGCGTTGTAGGCATCGTCGCCAGTCGATTGCGGGAGCACTATCGAAAGCCGGTCGTGGTCATCGGGATCGACAGGGCAGGGGATATCGCCAAGGGTTCAGGGCGCTCTCAACCCGGAGTGAATCTCGGACAGGCCGTTCAGGCGGCGTTTGAAAGTGGTCTCCTGATCGCGGGCGGTGGCCACGCCATGGCCGCAGGCCTGACTCTACGTCCGGCGACGATACCGGAGTTCAGAGATTTTCTATGTGAGGCCCTGGCAGGCGAGATGTTTGAGGCGAGAGCGGAGGATGCTCTTGATATCGATGTTCTGGTGACCCCGGAGGCAGCCGCCCGGACCTTTCTGGAAGAGCTTCAGCCTTTGGCCCCCTTCGGTCCAGGAAACCCTGAACTGATGTTCGCTATCGCTGACGTAAGGGTTGAGCGGGCTTTCCCGATGCGAGGCGGTCATATCAGATGCGATCTGGTCGGATTGGGAGGCGGCCGGCTAAAGGCGGTTGCCTGGCGATCGGAGGATACCGACCTGGGGCGAAGACTCCTTGCCGGTGGAGGTTCGATCCATGTCGCTGGAAAACTGAAGGTTGATGATTGGAACGGACGCAGGGGCGTGCAGCTTGAGATCGAAGACGCCGCGGACGGCCGCCAGCAACCCTGAGGCGGAATGGGGACCCACTTGCGCGGTCATGGGCGCGCGGATATACCCCCCGCTCCCGTGAGACATGCGCCCTTCGTCTATCGGTTAGGACACCAGATTTTCAATCTGGGAAGACGGGTTCGACTCCCGTAGGGCGTACCACGAGAACGTGCAGTCAGGCGCGGATCTCCCTGTCAAGGCCGTTTCGCTAACTGCGGCAAATTTTCGCAGGTGACCTGCCATGGTCAACCGCCCGTTGACCTCTTCGCCGGCTTCGACTCATCATAACGTTAGCTATCCCAAGGCCACGGGACGGCGGGGGGCTGCGGGGGCCTATGGTGGAAGACAACTTTGGCGGCCAAAGCTTGCCTCCGGACGCGATTCGGATTCGAGGGCGTGTGAAATGGTTCGATGGCGGCAAAGGCTATGGCTTTGTCGTGCCTGATGATGCCGGTCAGACGGATTTGATGGATGTTCTCCTGCATGTGACCTCCCTCCGCAGCGCCGGACGCGACAATGCCTCGGAAGGCTCGATCATAGTCTGCGATGTGGTCAAGAGGCCGAAGGGTTGGCAGGTCCTGGAGATCGTCGACCTCGACGAGGTCGTTCCGGATGTTCTAGAAGACCATTCCAGACGCTTGAACGGCCAGGACCATTTTAACGCGTCGTCCGACGGCGCGGCGGAATACGACCATTTATCGCCAAGCGCCGTGGCCGACGCGGGCGCCTATGAGGCGGCCAAGGTGAAATGGTTCAATCGTACCAAGGGCTACGGTTTCGTGGTCCGCGATCATGCGCCAGGCGACATCTTCGTTCACATTGAGGTATTACGCAGATCGGGTCTCGGCGACTTGCAGCCGGGTGAGGCGGTGATCGTTCGGTTGGTGGAGGGACCCAAAGGCCTTATTGCGGCGGACATCGAACTGCATCACGCTTAGCGGGTCATTGTTGGTCTGCCGGAGTTTTTCCACGTGCCCTTCCTAGCGCCCCGGCTCGCGAGCCTCCTCGCCCGCTTGTTACTGCCATTGCTCCTTCTTGGCTTGATCGAATCACCAGCGATCGCCGGGAGCTTCAAGTGGGTACCGCTCGGAGTGGTTACTCATCACGGGGTCCGCCGGTTCCGTGTCGAGGTGGCGGATACGGAGGCGTCGCGGGAGCGCGGCTTGATGTATCGAAAGAGCCTCGCCGCCGACCGCGGCATGCTTTTCGATTTCAAGACTCCCCAACCGGTGGCGTTCTGGATGAAGAACACCCTGATTCCGCTGGATATGCTGTTCATCGCGGCGGACGGCCGGATCATCGCCATCGCCCGTAACGCCGCCCCATACTCAGAGACGCCGATACCTTCGGGAGGCGATGTCCTCGGCGTTCTGGAGATCCGCGGGGGCAGGGCCGCGGAGACTGGGATCGAACCAGGCGACCGGGTCACGGAGAGGATTTTTCATCCGTGAGTGACAATGAGGCGGGCGACGCGCCGCCGATGGGGTTTGTCCTTCAGGCCGGTCGCGGGGCGTTCACAACCCACAACGGACCCTACTACCATCGGCTAGGCGATGAAGGAAATCAGCAGGCATTTCACGCGCTCGGGCGGCACTGCAATGGTGTCGGCCTGATCCACGGCGGCATGTTGTCGGCTTTTCTCGATGGCCTGTTGGCCGCCGCCGCGGGCCGGGCAACGGGGTCCACACCGGTTACGGTCCATCTTTCCGTGGACTTCCTGGACATGGGCCGCGCGGGCGACTGGGTGCTGGGAGAGGCGAAGGTGACCCGCGCGACCCGTGACCTAGCCTTTGTTGAAGGCCGCGCCTCGGTGGGCGATCGCGATCTGGCCCGCGCCACCGGCGTATTCAAGCTGATGCGCGGGCGGCCAGTTTGATCGGCGACGCGTTGCGACTGGCGGCCCCCCGTGGCAAGAGGGTGTGGAGAAGTCCTTTGGTGACGGGGTGTAGCGCAGCCTGGTAGCGCATCTGCTTTGGGAGCAGAGGGTCGGAGGTTCAAATCCTCTCGCCCCGACCACAAGAGGCCGCAGACTAGAGTTAAGGAGCGCTCATGCTGGCGCGCATATTCCGCCCCGCCAAGACCGCCATGCAGTCTGGCCGGGCGAACACCAAGGGATGGATACTGGCGTTCGAGCCGGGGGCGGCGAGGGTGGCTGATCCGCTGATGGGCTGGACCCAAACAACCGATACCGACGGCCAGATTCGATTGTCATTCGACACCAGGGAAGAGGCTGTCGCCTATGCGCGGCGGCGGGGCCTGGCGTTCGAGGTTCTGCCTGACTCCGAGACCAAGCGGATCGTGAAAGCCTACGCCGACAATTTCGCTTTTCAACGCAAGCAGCCCTGGACGCATTGACCGGCTGACCCCCGCTCCTCGACCCCGTAGCTCAACCGGATAGAGCATCCGCCTTCTAAGCGGACGGTTGCTGGTTCGAATCCAGCCGGGGTCGCCAAGCGTGGATGCGCCGCTCGACGGCGATCAGTTCAACTGGCGGCTGCTAAGGCCTGGTTGAGATCCTCGATCAGGTCGTCCGCGTTCTCCAGGCCAATGCTAAGCCTTATCAACGCGCCACCGTACTCTGGCGGCGCCTGACGGACCCCGAACTGGGGATCGCAGTTGAGGGCCAGGCTCTCGAAACCGCCCCAGGAGAAGCCCAGGCCGAAAAGTTTCAACGCGTCGAGGAACAGCCTCGTCTCGCCAACTCCGGCGGCATTGAGAACGAAGGCGAACAGTCCCGCTCCGCCTGTGAAGTCGCGTCGCCAAAGATCATGACCCGGCGAGCCTTCGAGAGCGGGATGGAAAATCTTGTCGACGCGGGGATGGCGCGACAACCAGTCGGCGACACGAAGACCGCTCTGTTGATGACGCGCCATTCTGGTCGGCAGGGTGCGCAGACCACGGAGCATCATATAGGCGTCCTCCGCGGACACGCTCCAGCCGAAGTCGAGAATCGCTCGGTCAAGCGCCCTTGCAAGACTGGGTTTGTGCGTGGCGACCGAACCCATGAACACATCGGAATGTCCGCCGACATATTTCGTTAAAGCCTGAACGGATAGGTCGACGCCGTGGTCCAAAGGCTTGAAATAGAGGCCCGCCGCCCAGGTGTTGTCCATCAGGGTGAGGATTCCCCGAGCGCCGGCTAGGGCGGCGATGGCCGGAGCATCCTGGACCTCGAAGGTCAGGGAACCTGGTGATTCCAGGACGATCAGTCGCGTTTGGCTGGCACAGAGGGCAATCAGCTCGTCTGGCGAGGCGTTGGGCGGGTAGTAGCGGACAGTGACACCGAAACGCGACAGAACGCGATCACAGAAGCGGCGCGTCGGTTTGTAGATTGCATCCGTGACCAGGACCTCGTCTCCGGCCTTGAGGACGGCCAGCAAGGTTCCCGTCATGGCGGCCAGGCCCGACGGAAACAACTTGACGGTGGCGGCATTTTCCAGATCGATTAGGGCGTCGATCAAGGCTTCGTGCGTCGCGAGTCCGGCCCGCCCGTAGGTGGTCTGGGCGTCGTCGTACAGGGCGTCGGCGTCCGGCACAAGCACAGTCGAACCCTTTTGGATTGGTGGCCCTACCGTCCGTTGAAGTCGGGCTGGAGCCTGACCAACATGCAACAGACGAGACTCGGGCTTGGCGTCGCTTGACACCCTTACGGTCCCGTAACGACGGGGGTATCGGACCTGCTCCCCCACTCCGACCAGGATCCGTCGTAGACGGCGACGCTATCGCTGCCCAATCTCGCCAGGGCGAGCGCCAGCACGCAGGCGCTAATGCCCGAGCCGCAGGTCGTCACCACAGGTCGTTCAAGATCCACGCCTGCGGCTTCAAAGATCTCTCGAAGGCGCTCCGCCGGGAGCAGCGATCCTTTTTCCACCACCGTCGACCAAGGGACGTTGATAGCCTCAGGCATGTGACCTCCGCGCAATCCGGGGCGAGGTTCGGGCGCTTCGCCACGAAATCTCGGCGAAGGCCGCGCATCCACTACCTGCCGTTCATCATCAACAAGAGCGGCCAGGACACCATCCATGTCCTCGACCAAATCTTCCCGGGGATGGGCCTTGAATTCTCCGTGGCGCGGCTGGCGCCAACCGGTCTCCACGGGGTGACCCTCGCTTGTCCAACGGGGCAGGCCGCCGTCGAGGACGAACGCCGCGGCATGTCCCATCGCGCGCAGGGTCCACCAGGCGCGCGGCGCGGAAAACAGGCCCTCTGAATCATAGACGATAACGCTGGACGCCGGCTCAATTCCGCGGCGCCGCATCGCAATGGCGAAGTCGGACGGTGGCGCTAGCATGTGGGGCAGCGCTGAGTCGTGATCTGACAGGGCATCGATATCGTACCGCGCCGCGCCTGGAATATGACCTGCGGCGTACTCCTTGTCCGGATCGCGGACCGACCCGGGCATGAACCAACTGGCGTCGAATATCCGGATGGAGGGGTCATCAAGCCGCGCCAGGAGCCAGTCCGTCGAGACCATCGGGTCGGTCATTGGGATAACCACGGCGGAGTCGGCAGACCCCGCTCCTTGAGAAACTCTGAATTGAATAGCTTGCTCTGGTACCGCGAGCCGTAGTCGCAAAGGATGGTCACAATCGTATGTCCCGGTCCAAGGTCGCGGGCAAGGCGGATCGCGCCGGCCACATTGATGCCCGTCGACCCGCCCATCACCAGGCCCTCTTGCTGGGCCAGTTCAAACACTACCCGCAGCATTTCGTCGTCGCTTATCCGATATGGATAATCGACCTTCAAACCCTCCAGATTGGCGGTGATCCGGCCCTGTCCGATTCCTTCGGTTATGGATGATCCTTCCGCCCGTAGCTCTCCGTGAGCATACCACTCATAGAGCGAGGCGCCGTGCGGGTCCGCCAGGCCGATCGCGATTCGCGGATTATTTTTGCGGAGCGCTGCCGCCACGCCGGCCAATGTCCCGCCCGATCCGACCGCGCAGATGAATCCATCCACCGATCCTCCCGTCTGTTTCCAGATCTCCGGTCCCGTGGTTTCCTGGTGAGCTTGGCGGTTAGCAGTATTATCGAACTGGTTAGCCCAGATCGCGCCGGCCGGCTCACTCGCGGCAAGCGCCTCGGCCAGCCGGCCTGAATACCTCACGTAGTTGGCCGGGTTGGCGTAGGGAACGGCGTCAACCTCCACCAAGGTCGCGCCCATCAGTCGTATGGCGTCTTTCTTCTCCTGGCTCTGCGTTCGCGGAATCACGATCGTCGTGGAATATCCAAGCGCCGATGCGACCATGGCGAGGCCTATTCCGGTGTTCCCCGCCGTGCCTTCGACAATGCGGCCGCCAGGTTTCAGAAGTCCGCGGCGCTCGGCGTCGCGAACGATGTAGAGAGCAGCGCGGTCCTTGACCGACTGGCCGGGATTCATGAACTCAGCTTTACCCAGGATTTCACATCCCGTTGCGTCGCTGGGCGCTCGCAGGCGGATCAGGGGAGTGTCGCCGATGGCGTCGATAACGCCAGCGCGAATGGACGGATTCATCATGCCCAATTCATTTGGGTCTCTTGTCGGGCGACGCAAGAAGAAAGACGTCGGATGTGTCAGGTCCTGGCGAGGCTGAGCTGCACCACATTGGTGCGCCCCGTCCTGAATGCCGCTTCGCAATACCGCAGATAGAAACTCCAAAGGCGGCGGAAACGCTCGTCAAATCCCAGCGCGTTAATCTGACTCCAGGCGCCGTCGAATCGGGTCGCCCACTCCGCCAGTGTTTCGCCGTAGTCCTGACCGAACCGGGTGATCGTCCCCCATTCCAACCCAGCTTTGGCGGTTTCCTCCCGAAGCCTGGTTTCGCTCGGCAGCATGCCGCCCGGGAATATATATTTTCTCATGAAATCAGAGCGTTGGCGGTATACTTTGAACAGGTCATCGCGAATGGTGATGATCTGCAGGCCCGCGCGACCGCCTGGCGCGAGAACCTCCCGGATTTTCTCGAAATATGCCGGCCAATAAGCCTCGCCGACCGCCTCGAACATTTCGATCGATGCGACCCTATCGAAGCGGCCTTGGATATCGCGATAATCCACCAAGCGAATCTCGGCTTTTTCCGCGAGACCCAGGTTGAACAAGCGTTGCTTGGCGAATTCGAACTGCGATGGCGAGATGGTTACGCCCGTAACTTTCGCGCCGATCTCCTTGGCCGCGAACTCGGCGAACCCACCCCAACCGCAACCGATCTCAAGCACGTGATGCCCCGGTTGGAGATCGATCTGCTGCGCCAGGGATAGATATTTGTTGCGTTGAGCCTCGGCCAATCGCTGGCCGGGCTGTTCGTATTTGGCCGACGAATAGGTCATGCTGGCGTCAAGCCAGCACTCGTAGAAGGTGTTACCCAGATCATAGTGGGCGTAGATGTTTCGGCGCGATCCGGCCTTGGAGTTGCGATTGAAAGCGTGCGCCAGAAAGTTCAGTGCGCGCATGATGGGGTTGCCTTCGACCAGCTTCTCAAGCCGGTCAAAGTTCAATGTGAAAACTTCAAGCAGCGCCGCCAGATCCGGCGTGTCCCATTCACCGGCCATGTAGCCCTCGCCAAAGCCGATATCCGCCGCGGCCAGAACTCTCGAAACAAACCGGAAGTCCTTGACGACCAGTCGGCCGTGAGGTCCTGGCGCGCGCCCTTCGATCCGCAATTCCCGGCCAGAAGGAAGAACGAATGTGAGAACACCGAAATCCCAATTGCGACGCGAAATCGACACCGCGGTCCTGAACGCCGCTGGCGCCGCGCGCAACTCAGGGTCGTTCAAACCGAGGACGAGGGGAGTCGGGCGCGTCTGTTCGGCGGTCGTCATGCGAGTCTCTCATAGGCTGCCAGGGCTCGGTCTCGAGCCACGGCATGGTCGACGATAGGAGCGGGATAGGTCACGCCCAGGCGAACATCGGCCGCGGCGAGAATGTCGGTGTCCGCGCGCCAAGGCTGATGAATACAGGCGTTGGGTAGCCGAGCAAGCTCCGGGACCCAACGCCGAACATACGTTCCGTCCGGATCAAACTTCTCCCCCTGAAGCACCGGATTGAAAACTCGAAAATAGGGGGCCGCGTCCGCGCCCGATCCCGCCACCCATTGCCAACCCGCGAGGTTGTTCGCAAGGTCTGCGTCCACCAGGGTGTCCCAAAACCAGGCTTCGCCCACACGCCAGTCCACCAACAGATCCTTGATCAGGAAGGAGGCGGCGATCATGCGCAACCGGTTGTGCATCCAACCGGTAGCCCACAGCTCGCGCATACCCGCGTCGACAATCGGAAAGCCGGTGCGTCCGCGGCGCCAGGCTTCCACACCAACGGGGTCCTCTCGCCAGGGGAAGTTGAGGAACCGGGGATTGAATCCTTCCTGCTCCATTCGCGGAAAATGAAACCCGAGTTGGTGGTTGAATTCACGCCAACCAAGTTCGCGAAGGAAACCATCGACCTGGCGTAGCGACGCGCGCCTTTCCGCCACCGCGCACTTCCCCGCGGCCCAGACCTGCCGGGGACTGATCTCACCAAAATGCAGGTAGGGCGAGAGGCGCGACGTGCCAGACACGGCGGGTCGATCTCGAAGGTCAACGTAGTTGTCGACGCTGCTGGACAAAAACGAAGTCAGACGAGCCTGGGCGCCAGCTTCGCCCGGTCGCCAGTCCTTAAATCCCGCTGACCAGTCCGGCGTGTGAGGATGGAGAGACCAATCATCCAGTCGGTCCGATGCGAGAGACACCCCGAACCCCTGGAGCCTCGGCGGCGTTGTGTCGGGCGCCGACTCGTCAGCGAACGGCCTTGCCGCACGCCAATAGGGCGTAAAAACGCGGTAGGGGCCGCCCGCTCCGGTTTTGACGGTCCACGGTTCGTTCAGTAGGGCGCCATTGAATGAGCGGGTGATCACGCCCGCGTCCCGCAGGACCGCTTTGATCTTGCCGTCCCTGCATACCGCCGAGGGATCGTACAAACGGTTCCAATAAACTGATCCGGCCCCGGCTTCGGCAATCACCTCTTGGAGAACCTGTTCGGCGGGTCCCCGTCTGAGCACCAGTGGCGTGCCTCGATCGGCGAGATCGGCCGACAAGGCCCGCAAGGATTTGTCCAGCCACCACCGCGCGGCGCCGCCAAGGGGTCTAGTCCCGGCTGCTTCGTCCAGAATGAACAACGGAATGACGGGGCCGGCCAGCGCGGCCGCGCTCAGCGCCGGGTTGTCGGCGAGCCGCAGATCGTTCCTTAGCCAGACCACGGCCGGCGGGGGCATGGGCATCGCCTCTCGTCTGTGATGGGCGGCCGGCTTGAATCTGGCCCACCTTGTGTTCACTTCTACGCCGGTCCAGGAGCGTCGGATCAGGGAGACCCACGACCATGGAACTCAATCCGGTCATTGAGCTCAAAACAGTCAAAGGAGCCGTGGTCCGGATCGGCAACGCCGAACGGCTCTCGGTGATTGCAGGCCCGTGTCAGTTGGAAAGTCGCCAGCATGCGCTCGAAATGGCCCACGCGCTAAGCGAAATTTCGCGACGCTTGCAAATCGGAATCGTCTATAAAGCCTCGTTCGACAAAGCCAACCGGACTTCCGGCGGCGCCGCGAGGGGTATCGGTCTTGCCGAGGCCCTGCCGATATTCGCGGAGATTCGCGAAACTACAGGGTTGCCGACCCTGACCGACGTTCATGAGACCGATCAATGCGCGCTGGCGGCCGAAGTCGTCGACGTGCTGCAGATTCCGGCGTTCCTCAGCCGCCAGACCGATCTGATCGTGGCCGCGGCCCGGACCCGAGCGGCCCTCAATATCAAGAAGGGACAGTTCCTCGCGCCTTGGGACATGAAAAATGTCATCGCCAAGGCGACCTCGGCAGGAAATCCTAACGTCATGGCCTGCGAGCGCGGCGTGTCGTTCGGCTACAATACCCTGATTTCGGATATGCGCGCGCTGCCAATCCTTGCCAGGATCGGTTGCCCGGTGGTGTTCGACGCCACGCATTCGGTTGCGCAACCGGGTGGACAAGGCGACCACTCCGGTGGTGAGCGTGAGTTTGTCTCGGTTTTAGCCAGGGCCGCGGTGGCCATCGGAGTCGCCGCCGTGTTTCTCGAAACCCATCAGGACCCTGATCACGCCCCGTCTGACGGGCCGACCATGGTGCCACTCAACAGCCTCGAGGGCCTTCTCAGGGAGCTTCTCGATTATGACGCCCTGGCCAAGCGTCGATCGATCGCGGAGGTTTAGGCCGTGGCGAGTTCGACGATCCTGGTTACAGGCGGGGCCGGTTTTATCGGTTCGAACATCGTCGCGACCCTGCTTGAGGATCCGGGGTGCGAGGTCGTCGTCTGCGACCGACTCAGGCGGTCTGACTCCGGCAAATGGCGCAATCTCGCCAAGCATCCGATCGCGGACATCATACCGCCGGAGGGGCTCTGCGACTGGCTTGGCCAGAACGGGCGCGCGGTTGATCTGATCGTTCACATGGGCGCGGTGTCGTCGACCCTAGAAACCGACGCAGACCGGATTCTGACCAACAACTTCGTCCTGTCGAGGGATCTTTTTCGCTGGTGTGCGGTGAGAGGCTGCAGGTTCATCTACGCCTCCTCCGCCGCGACCTATGGGGATGGCGCGCGTGGTTTTGACGACTCCCAGGATTCGGCCGCGCTCAGCGCCCTGCGGCCCCTCAATCCCTACGGCTGGTCAAAGGCGCTGTTCGACCTGTTTGCGGTTCGCCAAGCCGCCGTTGGGCTGGCGCCGCCAGGTTGGACAGGGCTGAAGTTCTTCAACGTCTATGGTCCCAACGAGGGCCACAAGGGAGCGATGGGCTCGGTGGTCTCGCAGATCTGGCCGACCGTGGTGGCCGGAGAGCGGGTGAAGCTCTTCAAGTCCTACCGGACGGACTACCCTGATGGCGGCCAGTCTCGCGATTTCATCTATGTGCGGGACGTGGCTGATTGCGTCGGCTGGCTGGCGCGGTCGAGCGGCGTCAACGGCGTGTTCAACCTGGGTTCCGGGCAAGCGCGGTCATTCGCGGATCTGGCTCGTGCCGTATTTAAGGCCGCTGGCCAGGCCCCTCGGATTGACTACATCGAGATGCCCGAGCCCCTGCGCGGGGCTTATCAATACTACACGCGCGCGGGCATGGATCGTCTGCGAAATCTGGGGTGGGCTGCTGGCGCCACCTCCCTGGAAGACGGCGTCGCCGACTATGTCGGGCAATATCTGTCTAAGCCGGATCCGTATCGTTAGACCCCGCGGAGGCGTTGGTTTCCATGGTCCGCTTCAGGTCTTTCAGCGTCTGGCCGCTGGTGTCGATGGGCCTGCTGATCATTCTTGTGGCGGCGGCCCTGATGATCTGGTGGGGCGACATACTGCAGGCCCTGCTCGATCCGGAACTGCCCTACGCCGTCTACAAGCCGCCGCCAGCGCCGGTCTACGACCGCGCCTCATCCTGGGCGCTGTCGCCGGGCCCATTGAGACCCGGCGATCCGCCCGTCGATGTGTTTTTCGTGCATCCAACGACCTTCGATGGCGGGCGAAACTGGAATGGGCCGATCGCCGATCGTGCTTCGCTGCGCCTGCTCGATAGGGTGATGCTGCCCAACTACGCCGGACCCTTCGAGGCGATCGGACGGGTATTCGCCCCGCTGTATCGACAGGCCAGCCTCTATACATCTCTCACTCTTTTCGATGATGCGATCGAAGCCAGGGCGTTCGCCTATGGAGATGTGCGCGCTGCATTCCGGGTCTTTGAAACGCGCCTCGGACAGGACCGCCCTTTCATACTGGTCGGAGTGGAGCAGGGCGGGACTCTGGCCGGCCGGCTGCTACGCGACGAGATCGAGACAAATCCCGCGATGCGATGGCGGCTGGTGGCGGCCTATCTGATCGAGACCACTGTTCCAGCCGACGAGTATATCGGGGAAAAACCAGTGGTTGCTTGCGCCAGACTCGATGAGTCTGGATGTTTGGTGGCGTGGACATCCGCGTCGAGGCTGGATTTTGGACGAATCCGACGCATCATGACGCGCAGCTTGGTCTGGAACGCCAGGGGCGCTCTGGTCGGTCTCGACGGTCGCCAGCCACTTTGCGTCAATCCCCTTGTCGGCGCGGTCAGCCTCTCGGACATCCCCCCTAGGTTCAGCCAGGGCGCTGCCAACGCCACCGGTCTTGAGTGGGGTGTTCGTCCGGGATTCATGGCCAGGCAGGTGGGCGCCCAATGCGTTGATGGCGTCCTGCGGGTAACGACGCCGCGCTCGGCATCCCTGCGTCTGCATGGAGGATGGGCCACCCGCCTGAGGGTTGCGCCCTACAATCTGTTCTGGGCCGACCTGGAAGCAGACTCCCGCGCCCGATTGTCAGCCTGGGCCGCGGGCGCCCCGGATTCTAGCCTGCGTCGCTGAGCACACTGTCGCTTCGCCAATCGAAAAGCTCGCGCAACACTCTCAACGCCTGGCCTCGAGGCGAGGACAGGTCCGGATCCCGGTTCAGAATCAGGCGAGCGTCATCCGCCGCCGCCGCGATCAGGTCGCGATGCGCGATGGGGTCAGCCAGCCGATAGGCAGGGAAGCCGCTTTGCGCCAGGCCGAGGGGATCACCACCGCCCCTGAGTTCCAGATCCCGCTCCGCGATCAGAAATCCGTCATCGGTTTGGCGCAGGATGTCCAATCGACGGCTGGCTGCATCCGACAGCGGCTGGTCATAAAGCAGGACGCAGCTGCTGGCGGCGGCCCCCCGGCCTACCCGCCCGCGAAGCTGATGCAATTGGGCCAGCCCAAACCGTTCGGCCTGCTCGATGACCATAATCGAGGCCGCGGGAACATCGACTCCGACCTCCACGACAGTCGTGGCGACCAGGATAGCCAACTGACCCTGAACGAACCGCGCCATTACCGCGTCCTTCTCGACGCTGGGCAGGCGGCCGTGAATCAGACCAACTTGGTCTCCGAACTCGGCCTGAAGTTCACGGTATCGCGCCTCGGCCGCCGCCAGATCCAGAAGATCCGACTCAGCCACCAGCGGGCATATCCAAAAGGCCTGAGCGCCATCGGCGACGGCCCGTTTCAACCGATCGACTATCTCGGACAGCCGGCGCATGGGCGCGGCGCGAGTGGCGACCGGCCTGCGGCCGGGCGGCTTTTCATCCAGGTTGGAAACATCCAGATCGCCATAGAGGGTCAGTTCCAGCGTGCGGGGAATCGGCGTGGCCGACATCGCCAGAAGATGGGCCGACTCGCCTTTGGCCCGCAGCCTTCCGCGCTCGGAAACCCCGAACCGGTGTTGTTCGTCGATGATGGTCAGGCCGAGCGCCTTGAAGGTCACCCCGTCCTGAAACAGGGCGTGGGTGCCGACCGCCACCAGAGCGTCACCGGACAGCAGAGCGGCAAGTCGGTCTTCACGCTCAGCCCGCGTTCCGCGTCCAGTCACGAGCACCGTCTTGATTCCCTGGGCGGCCAGGGGACCGGCAATGGTGTCATGATGCTGGCGGGCCAGAATTTCCGTTGGAGCCATCAGGACGGACTGCAACCCTGTGGCTGCCACATCCATCATCGCGAGCAGGGCGACCGCCGTTTTACCGGCTCCGACGTCGCCTTGCAGGAGCCTGGTCATGCGGCTTCCCGAAGCCAGATCGGCGCGTATGTCGGCCAGTGCGCGTTCCTGCGCGGCGGTCAGGCGGAACGGCAAGACGTCCGTCGCGGCGCGGGCGAGCTCGCTGGGGGCGATGATGGAGGCTGAAGTCTGACGTCGGACGCTCTTGCGTTCGGCCAGCGCCAGTTGATGGGCGACCAGCTCATCGAACGCCAAACGCCGCCTGGCGGGCGATTGGAGAGACAGATCACCTTCTCCGGTAGGATTGTGCAGGAGGCGCAAGGCCTCCCGCCAACCTGGCCAGGCCTGCCGGTGCAGCCATGCCGAATCGAGCCACTCGGATAGATCGGGCGCCCGTTGCAGCGCCAGCCCGGCAAATCGTCGGACGGCGCGCGAAGGTAGGCCTGCCGTCGCTGGATAAACCGCCTCGACAGCCGGAATCTCGGCGGCGCGATCCTCCGGGACCAGATAGTCCGGGTGGGTGATCTGGGGAGTAGCGCCCAGACGGTCCCTGTCCACCTTGCCGCTCGCCAAGCGCACGGCGCCCACCGGATTGCGCTGTTCAAGGTGTGGACCATGGCCCTTGAAGAAAGTCAGGAACAGGAAACCGGTGTCATCGAAAACCCGGATTCTCCAAGGCTGTCCTGGCCTTGCGGGTTTCTGATGGGACTCAATGGTGACCGTGAACGTCTGAACCTCGCCTTCAACCGCCTGGGCGACCGATCTGGCGGGTCTCTGGATGATGCCCTGGGGGGGCAGGAAGATCAGATCGCGCACGAGCGGCCCCGCCACCCGTTCCAGCAAGGGCGCGACCCGCTCGCCGATGCCCTTCAGCGAAGTGATCGGGCCAAACATCGGAAATAGAATCTCAGGCCTCATTGCCCGATCATAGCTGATCCAACTGACATCGGCGTGGGCGTGGGCGTCGCGAAGCTAGGATGGACCCGCGCTTCCGCCCTCTGTATCAACCCCCCAGACCAACTCATTCAACGCGCGAACGGTTTCGACAGCTATGAGCGACACGCCTCCAGACCGACTGGCCATAGATCCAGGCAGCCCGCACCACGACGCCGAAGTGCTCGCGCGCGGTGTCGGCGTCCGATTCAAGGGCGTCGAGAAAACCAATGTGGACGAGTATTGTGTCAGCGAGGGTTGGGTTCGGCTGACCGTCGGGACCACGGTCAACCGTCAGGGCAAGCCGATGACCCTGAAGCTCCAGGGCGAGGTGGAACCCTATTTCCGCGATCTGGACGCTTCGGCCAGCGCTCTTTGAGATCAACCCTGGCGTCGACCGCCGCTCGGTTCTATACCGCCGGCCTTCATGGACGAGACACGTTTGAACAGAGTTAGGTTCCGCGCCTGGCGCCGGGGCTTTCGCGAGGCGGACCTGATTCTCGGGCCGTTCTCCGACCGATACGCCCCGTCGATGTCGGTGGCCGAACTGGATCGTTTCGAGGCCCTGATGGAACAATCCGACCACGACATCTATGGCTGGATTCTCGGCTCGCTTAAGGTCCCTACCGAGTTCGACGACGACCTTATGGCCCAACTACGGGCCTTCAGTCCTGGCGAAACCTCCGCCCCCCGCGGCGGTTAGGCCGAGGCGGCCGCCCTGTCTCAGCAATCGGACATGAAGACGATCACCGGCGATGGCGGGGCGCTGGCCCTGATCGGCGCGCCCGAGGGCTTCGACGCCCTGGTGATGAGCGATATCGCTCGCGCGCGCGGCGGCCTGACCGTGTTCGTGGCCAGGGACGGGTCGCGGGCGTCGGCGTTCAGCGACGCCATGGCATTTTTCGCTCCGGAGATCGATATCATCTCGTTCCCGGCCTGGGACTGTCTTCCGTATGACCGCGTGGGGCCTTCTGCGGGCCTCGCCGCTCTGCGGATGGCTACCCTCACACGGCTTGCGCGAGGCCTGGACGCCAAGGCTCCGGTGCTATTGGTCACCACCGCGCCGGCGCTGATGCAGCGCGTGCCGCCACGGGCCTCAGTCACCACAGCTGGCTATTCGGCAACGGTGGGCGCCAGCGTCGATATCGCCGATCTGGAACGCTATTTCGCGGTTAACGGCTATCAACGGGCTTCGACCGTGTCCGAGCGGGGCGAGTTCGCCGTACGCGGCGGTGTAATAGATGTCTTTCCCCCATCCGCCGAGGAACCCGTTCGCCTGGATCTGTTCGGTGACACCCTGGAATCGATCCGGTCGTTTGATCGCGAGACCCAGAGATCTACCAAACAGTTGAAGACCGTCGATCTGCGTCCTGTCAGCGAGACATTGCTCGACGCCGCCGCCATCGCCCGATTCCGCTCGGGCTACCTGGCGGCGTTTGGCGCGCCGGGAGACGACCCCCTCTACGCCACCGTCAGCGAAGGCGGCCGACGCGCCGGGATGGAGCACTGGCTGCCGCTGTTCTACGAACGGCTGGAGACGCTGTTCGACTATCTGCCCGACCGGGTCCTGATTGGTGTTGATCATCTGGCGCCCGAGGCGCGCGATGAACGGCTGGCTGTAATTGCCGACGCCTTCGAGGCCCGCGACCAGACCGAACGCAAGACCCACTATCGCGCTTTGCCGGCCGATGCTCTCTATCTGACCGCCCGGGAATGGGACGAGCGCATAGGTGATCGGCCAAGCCGCTACTTCAATCCGTTTCAGGGTGAATCCTCGCCGGGAACCATCGATCTGGGCGCCAAGCTCGGGCGGTCGTTCGCCGGCGAGCGGGCGCAGGACAGCGTCAACCTGTTCGAAGCTACGGCGGATCACGCGCGTCGGCTGGCGGCGGCCGGCAAGCGGGTGTTGTTCGCGTCCTGGTCGGAAGGTTCATCAGACCGGCTGGGCTCGATGCTGGCCGACCATGGGCTGAAGGGCATCTCCCTGGCGCCTTATTGGCAGGCCGCCAAGGCCGCCGACCCGAAGAAGCCACAACGCTGCGTGCTGCCGCTCGAGACCGGCTTCGAGACCGACACCCTGGCGGTGATTTCCGAGACCGATATTCTGGGCGACCGCTTGGCGCGCCCACGCCGTCGCCGACGGGCTTCGAACTTTCTGGCCGAAGCTTCGGCCCTGACACCGGGCGATCTTGTGGTTCACGTCGATCACGGCATCGGCCGCTACGAGGGCCTGAAGACCCTTGAGGTGATGGAGGCGCCGCACGATTGCCTGGAGCTACACTACGCGGCCGAGTCCAAGCTGTATCTGCCGGTCGAGAACATCGATCTTCTCACGCGCTACGGCGCGGACGGGGAGGGGGCCCAGCTCGATCGTTTGGGCGGCGCCGCCTGGCAGTCGCGCAAGGCAAAGGCCAAGGAGAAGCTGCGCGACATGGCCGAAGGCCTGATCGCCATCGCCGCCGCCCGGGCCACCAAGAGTGTCGAGGAGGTGGATCCGCCGCACGGCCTGTTCGATGAGTTCTGCGCCCGATTCCCTTACGATGAGACCGACGATCAGCTGAATGCCATTCACGACGTGCTGGCCGATCTGGCGTCCGGGCGGCCGATGGACCGGCTGATCTGTGGTGACGTGGGCTTCGGCAAGACAGAAGTCGCGCTACGGGCGGCGTTCGTCATGGCGATGAGCGGGCGACAAGTGGCTCTGGTCTGCCCGACTACCTTGCTGGCCCGTCAACACTATTCGACCTTCACCAAGCGGTTCCAGGGTTGGCCGGTTCGGATCAGGCGACTGTCGCGGCTGGTGCCGGTCGCGGAGGCCAACGAAACCCGCGCCGGGCTGGCCAAGGGAGAGATCGAGATCGTCATCGGCACCCACGCGGTGCTTTCCAAACAAGTGGCGTTCAAGGACTTGGGACTTGTCATCGTCGACGAGGAGCAGCACTTCGGAGTCAAGCACAAAGAGGCGCTCAAGGCCCTGCGCGCCGAGGTGCATATGCTGACACTGACGGCGACGCCGATCCCGCGCACCTTGCAGATGGCCCTGTCGGGAATTCGCGAGATGTCGATCATCGCCACCCCGCCGGTCGACCGGCTGGCGGTGCGCACCTACGTCACGCCCTGGGATCCCGTCTCGATCCGCGAAGCGCTGCTGCGGGAGAAATATCGCGGTGGTCAGGCCTACTATGTGGCGCCGCGTCTCAAGGATCTGCCCGATCTGGAAAAATTCCTGACCGAACAGGTTCCGGAGATAAAATACGTCGTCGGACATGGCCAGCTCGCTCCGACCCAGCTGGAAGACGTGATGACCGCCTTCTACGATGGTCGATACGACGTGTTGTTGTCGACGACGATCGTGGAATCGGGCCTGGACGTGCCGACGGCAAACACCCTGATCGTCCACCGGGCCGACATGTTCGGCCTCTCCCAACTCTATCAGCTGCGGGGCAGGGTGGGCCGAGCCAAGGCCCGCGCCTACGCCTATCTGACCACGCCCTACGGGCGGCCGATCACCCCGCTGGCGGAAAAACGCCTGCACGTCCTGCAATCGCTCGATAGCCTGGGCGCGGGCTTCCAATTGGCTAGCCACGATCTCGATATCCGGGGCGGCGGCAATCTTCTGGGTGACGAACAGTCAGGCCATATCCGCGAGATCGGGGTCGAACTCTACCAGCAGATGCTTGAAGACGCGGTGGCCGAACTGAAGGCAAAACCCAACGCCGATGGCGAGCGGGACTTGTCGCTCAACCGGGGTTGGTCGCCGCAGATCAACACTGGCGCGGCGGTGCTAATACCCGAGGCCTATGTCCCCGACCTGAACGTGCGCTTGGCCCTCTATCGCCGATTGTCCGAAGCGGAACGTTCGGATAACCGCGAAGCCTTGGCCGCCGAACTTATCGACCGGTTCGGCCCCCTGCCGGATGAGGCCGGTCATCTATTGAAGGTGGTGGCGATCAAGGGGCTCTGCCGTGAAGCCAATGTGTCGAAGATCGATGTCGGCCCGAAAGGCGCCGTGGTCAGTTTCCGCGCCGATCATTTCGCCCATCCCGCCGGACTTGTTGCCTTCGTGCAGCGCAACGCTCAGGTCTGGCGTCTGCGCCCGGACCAAAAGGTGGTTATTAAAGGAGAATGGGAAACCCCGGAGCAGAGGCTTGGCGCGGCCGAAAAGATCCTCAAGGAACTAGCCAATATCGCCAAGGGACCGGCTGCCGCGCCACAACTATCGCCCTGGGCGCCGCCGCTCCCTCCTCCACCACCACCGCCACCGCCTAAGCGCGTGGTCGTAAAACCAAGGCCGGGCTTCGGCTCGCGACCGGGATTCCGCCGCGGCTTCTAGCCGGGGACGGCCCTAACGCCCGGCGCTTGGCGTCGGTGTGACCGGATCGACCGGGTTGTATTTTTCGACGAACGCTACCGAGGCCTTGAGCATTGCGATGCGGGTATCCTCACGTAGCAACCAATGATCGGCTCCGGCCAATGTCAGGCGTTCCACGGGTTTGCCGGCGTCTTTCAGGGCGTGTTCCATGAGGTCGCTCTGATCGATGGGAACAACCGTGTCGTCCTTGCCGTGGATCAGCAGGATCGGTGCGTCGGCCCTCGCCGCGAGACTGGCCGGGGAGATGCCGCGCCAGCGTGAACGATCGCCAAGAAAGCGCTTCCAGAACCGTGTTCCGACACTGTCAGACCCGTCCTCGTTGCCCAGATACGTATAGAAGCGTGGCAGGTCGCTGACCCCCGCCATGGAAACCGCGCAGCGATACAGCCCATGTTGCAGGGTGACGCCGGCGAGCGCCGCGTAGCCGCCATAGCTCCACCCCACGATACAGGCGCGCTTGAGGTCCACTATTCCTTGCCGCGCCAGTTCCGCGGCCCCGTCGGATATGTCGGTCTGCATCTTGGCTCCCCATTCGCCGCGGCCGGCATCTCGTAGCGCCGCGCCATAGCCATCGGAGCCGCGAAAGTTGGGCTGGAAGACCGCGTAGCCGCGCGCCGCGTAGGCCTGAGCCCAATAGTCAAATCCTGGATAATCGCGCGCCCAGGGGCCTCCATGGGGCATGACCACCAAAGGCAGGTTCTTCTGATCCCGTCCTGGTGGCAGGGTCAGGACACCTCTCAGCGCCAAGCCATCAGCGGCCTTGTAGTCCACCATGCGCACCGGACCGAAATCCTTAGGCCCGACCTTTGGATAGGTCGCGCCGATCGGTTCAGCCGACTTGGAGGCGATATTGACCAGCCAATAGGTGCCTGAATCGTCCTTTCCATCGGTGAACACCACCATTCGGTTGAAGTCGTCGCTCCAGGAGGTCAGGCGTGTCCTATAGCCGGGAAACGCCTTGAGAGCGGCTCGGACCTTGACGTCGTTGCCTGGAGAAAACAGGGTGTAGGAAGGCTGGTCGCCATCCGAAACTTGGCCAATCCACTGTCCGGTGGAGCTGTCCTGGATCAGGCTCTCCGTGGATTCGCCGTCCAGAACCGTTTTCGCGGGACCGCCCGTGAGGGGTAGATCTTCGATCACCGTGCCCTGTTCGCCCGCGTGGCTGATCAGAATACTGTCCCCACTCTGGCCAATGCCCATGATATCGACACCGCTGAGCTTGGCGTTTCCACTGGCGAGCAAACGACCGCCGGCGCTCCCGGACATCACGCGCCAGGCGCCCGTTTTCTGGTTCTGCAAGGCGCGGGCAATAACGTCCCCCTTGGGGCCGACCAGCCAGCCATCACTGCCGAGGTCACCCTTGGCGACCAGAGCGAGTGCTCCGGTATCCAAATTCACACGGTAAAGGTCAGTGTTGATATACATCACATCACCGTCCGTCTCGGTGTTGGAGTATTCTACGTCTCCATTGCCCCCACGCACCTCTTCATAGGTTTGGCCGCCAAAATATCCAAACCATTGATCGCCAATCTTCGCGGCGCCAAACTGTCCAAACACGACGGGATTAACCCGATCATGCTTCTGAAAAACGAATATAAGCTTCTTCGCGGCAACATTCAGAATGAATACTGAGGAAAGCTCCATCTTGGATACGGTGAAATCCGGTCCGACATTGACCGTGGTTGAGAGGTGAACCATCAGATGGTCCTCTCCCGCCCAGGTCAGGTCGAGAAGCTTCTTGTCGCCGATGGGCATGACGATCAGCGGCTTGTTGTCGGATGTGAGCACATAGAGCCGCCGGGCGCCGTCATGGTCGGCGATGAAGGCGTAGCGATCACCCGAGGGCGAGAGATGGGCATTGGTTATGCCGGGCAGCTTACCATAGACCTCGGGTGGGGGCGGCTCCGCCAGAACGGGCGTGCTGATCGCGAAGCCACTGACCAGAGCCAGGGCCGTGAAGAATTTCAACACACCAATCTCCCCCGCTGGCCGCTAGTTGGCGACCGTTCCAGCCGTTGATTTCGCCACCCGAGCCGCCTCAAGCGGCCCTCGCGCGCGCAACCACATTTCCAAATCCTGGGTGATGATCATCGCGTCCAGCAGCGGAACGAGGGCGTCGGTGATCGCTATTGCCGGAACACGGAGCGCCGCGTGGCCTTCCAGAGCGGAGCCGCGCAGCACCATCCGGATGGCCAGGAGAGCGACAATGAAAACGACACCCACCACCGATGCGCGGGACGTGACCGCATGGGGCTCGGGATCAACCTCGATGCGCATGAAGCGGCCCCTTTGCCAGCCAAGACCCGCGCCGCATCGGTCGCACCCAGAGGCGCTCCATTCGCAGCTTTTGCGGTCGGCGGTTGCGCCAGACGACAATGGCCACCACAACCGCGATGGCGATGATCGAGGCATAGAGCTGAGTTGTGCCGCCGCCTTGACTATCCGGTCCCACGATCAGCCCCCCAAGGCGCGCCACTGCTTAAACAGACTACCGCTCAACGCCCGCTACCGAAAGACAGTCGGCCCTTGCATGACGATAGGGCAGGGGCTGTGTGTTAGAAACGATCAAAAAACTGAAGAGGAAACCCCATCATGAGCCAAGGACCGCTATCGGGCCTCAAGGTCCTGGAATTCGCCGGTATCGGGCCAGGTCCGTTCTGCGGCATGCTGTTGTCCGACCTCGGCGCCGACGTGGTGCGCATCGACCGCAAAGGTCCTGGGCGCGCCGCCAAGACAGACATCACCGCGCGCGGCCGAAAGTCGGTGGCGCTCGATCTGAAATCGCCGGCGGCGGTGGAGGCCTGCCTTAAGCTAATGGAAAGCGCCGACGCGGTTTTCGAGGGTTTCCGGCCCGGGGTGATGGAACGGCTGGGCCTTGGACCAGACGTCGCTCTGGCGCGCAACCCAAAGCTGGTGTTCGGCCGGATGACCGGCTGGGGTCAGACCGGCCCCTATGCCCAGGCGGCCGGCCATGACATGAATTATATCGCCATCAGCGGCGCGCTTGGCGCGATCGGCACGGCGGAAAAGCCAATCCCGCCACTTAATCTGGTCGGCGATTTCGGCGGCGGCGCACTCTATCTGGCGTTCGGCTTGCTGGCTGGTGTGATCCATGCTCGGGCAACCGGCCAGGGCCAGGTGATCGACTGCGCGATGAGCGATGGCGCCGCTTCGCTGATGGCCATGTTCTACGGGTTCAAGGCGGCAGGGGCCTGGAGCGACACGCGCCGTTCGAACCTGCTCGACGGTGGGGCTCACTTCTACGACACCTACCAGTGCGCCGACGGCGAATGGATTGCCATCGGTTCGATCGAGCCGCAGTTCTATGCGCTGCTGCTGGAGAAGACCGGCATCGACGATCCGGCCTTCAAGGCGCAGATGGACCGCGCACAGTGGCCGTCCCTGCGTGAAAAACTGGCGGCGGCGATCGTCGGCAAGACCCGCGACGAATGGTGCGAGATCATGGCTGGCACCGACGTCTGTTTCGGACCGGTGCTGAGCCTCGATGAAGCGCCTCGGCACGCCCACAATGTGGCTCGCCAGACCTTCGTCGAAATCGACGGCGTTATCCAACCGGCGCCGGCGCCGAGGTTTTCCGCCACCCCGGGCGCCATTGCGGGACCGCCGCCCGCCATCGGCGCGCACAACCGTACGGCGCTGGAAAATTGGGGATTTTCCGCCGGCGATATCGGGACGTTGGAGGGCGCGGGCGCTATCTAACCAAACCGTAAGATACTGTTCATCTCCGGTTCAGGCGTGTGATCCTAGAAAGGGGATGTTGATTGCCGTCGCGCTTTCCCGTCCCTCGCTACGGCGGCGTCAACCAGGATCAGTCATCCTGGCGGCGCGCCGTTTCCCCCAACGGCGCGCCGCGCCCCCTTGAGCACGACGTTTAAGATGCGCGTGGCGGTTTTCGAATCCACACAGAAACGACCCCTCCAACCGTCTCGGTTTTAAGCACTTCAAGCCCCGCTTCGTTCGCGAAGTGGGGCGCGTCGATTCGCGCCATGGGATCGTCGGCCAGCAGGCGTAGAACGGTGCCTGGGGCGGCCGCCTCGCAAGCTCGCCTGAGTTTTAGAGTCGGAACCGGGCAGCGGTGGCCTCGGGCATCGACCAGGATTTGATCATCCATCACGAATTCCTTCAACCTTGCAAAGCGGGCGCCGTAAACAGGACACGGTGACGCTGTTGTTAGAAATCAGTGTAGTGGGCGAGCGGGCAGGCCGATACATCGGCGCGCTGACGATTTTGGAGCGCGATCCGGTCTTGATGCAAAGCTGTGAGCTTACGGTGGTGATCCCCACTTACAATGAGCGCGACAATATCGCGCCGCTTATCCAACGCCTTGCGCACGCCCTGAAGGGCATCGCTTGGCAGGCTGTCTTCGTTGACGACAACTCGCCCGATGGCACGGCTGACACCATCAAGGCCATGGCGGCGTGTGATCCTAGGATACTTTGCCTCAAACGAGTGGGGCGCAGGGGTTTGGCGGGCGCCGTACTGGAGGGTGCATTGGCTAGCGCCGCCCCATTCGTCGGCGTGATCGACGCGGATCTTCAGCACGACGAAACGGTATTGCCTCAAATGCTGGCCAGTCTGAAATCCGGCGAGGCCGACCTGGCGATCGGGAGCCGATTCCTGACGTCTTCAGGACCTGAGAAAGGCCTCACGCCTTTCCGAAAGGCGGGCAGCCGACTGGCCAATATTTTGGCGCGGGCCGTCCTCAAAGTAGAGGTCAGTGATCCAGTCAGTGGATTTTTCATGATTCGCCGCGGTCTGATCGAGACAGTCGCGCCTGACCTCACCAATGATGGTTTCAAGATTCTATTTGATATCATCGCCTCGCAGCGATCGCCGCCGCGGATTAGGGAATTCCCCTATGTTTTCGCCGAGCGACAGGCCGGCCACAGTAAAATGGACGAGCGCGTAATCATCGAATATCTGGGATTGATATTGACCAAACTGACTGGAAACCTGCTGCCTACGCGCTTTCTGATGTTCGCCATGGTGGGCCTTGGCGGTGTCGCGGTTCATATGGCGGTGCTCTATTCAGGGCGCGCGGCGGGGCTACACTTCATTATCAGCCAGGGCGTCGCGGCGATGACGGCCATGACGACGAATTTTCTGGTCAACAATTCGGTAACCTATCGCGACCGTCGCTTGCGCGGGATGAAACTGCTGACCGGCTATCTGAGGTTCTGCGCACTTTGTGGCGTGGGCCTTATTGCCAATGTGGCCGTCGCCAATCTGGTGCACGAACATACGCCCCTCTGGTGGTTGGCCGGCGCCGCCGGCGCCGCCTCGGGCGCGGCGTGGAACTATGTCAGCACCTCCGTCGCCGTGTGGTGAGCCTCGACCGTCGGTTGACTCCCCGTCCTGGGGTCTCATCGGCCTGATTTCAGCTCTGTTCGCGGTCCGGCTATTCCTGGCGGCGAGCCTGCATCTGACCGAGGATGAAGCCTACTATCGGCTCTGGGCCCAGGTTCCCGCGCTTGGCTACTATGATCACCCACCTATGGTGGCCTGGTGGATCTGGCTGGGCGTCCACCTTATGGGTGACACGCCGCTGGGCGTTCGGCTGCTGCCGATCGTCAGTTGCGCCATCTCAAGCCTGGTGGTTTTCGACCTCGCGCGGCTGGCGGGTGGGACGCGGGTCGACGCCCAGAGAGCGAGTGTTTGGTACAACGCCATGCCTCTGGTGGCGGCTGGGGGGTTCCTGGCCGTTCCAGACGCCTCGGCGGCCCTGTTCTGGATTCTGTCGCTTTGGGCGACCTTGAAAGCCGTGGATCGTCGATCCCTTGGTTGGTGGCTTGCGGCCGGGGGTGCGGCCGGTCTGGCGACGCTTTCGAAATATTCAGCTCTGTTCCTGGGGCCAGGATTGCTGATCTGGCTGGCATGGAGTCCTGCCGGACGCGCAAGTCTGCGGAGCCCGGGCCCCTGGCTGGCCCTGCTTGTGGCCGCGAGCCTGTTTGGTCTCAACCTATGGTGGAACGCCGACCATCATTGGCTGACCCTGATCAAACAGTTCGGGCGAATAGCTCCGCACCGCCTGATGCCGCGCTACCTGGTCGAGTTCGTCTGCACCGAGGTGCTGTTGCTCAATCCGTTACTGGCGGTGTTTCTCGGACGGTTGGCCTGGCCCAAACGGAGGGACGTGGAGCCGGGGCCAAGCCTGGTCCCCTTCATTGCCTCCAGCGCGCCGTTCGTTGGCTATCTGCTGCTTCATAGCTTGCATGACCGCATTCAGGCCCATTGGCCCGCGCCAGTCTATCCGGCACTGGCGATCTCGGCCGCGTTCGCCGCCGGACGGCCAGGATCCGGCTGGGCGAGTCTACGCGCTATGGTCCCCGTGTTTGGCCTATCGGCCGCCCTTATCGCCGCGCTCTATGTCAGCCTGCCACTGATGGGGGTTTCGATCCCGTTCGATCCGGCCGGCCCGATCCGCGGATGGCCGGGCTTCGCCGGAAAAGTCGAGGCCATACGCGTCAAGACCGGAGCCGGATGGGTTGCCACCACCAGCTACGGTCTGGCCGCCCAGCTGGTCGATGAACCGGCCATCGCCGCACCCATCCTGCAGATCAACGAGCGCGCGCGCTGGAGCGGCCTGCGGCAAGGCGCCTGGGCCGACGTCGCTAAGCTTGGCCTGTTGATTGAGCTTCAACGCCGGATCGATCCGGTGGCTCTGCGGCGCTGTTTTACGATGGTTCGGCCGCTGGGCGTGATAGAGCGGGGAACATCAGGTTCGGCGGCAAAGTCCTATGGCGTGGTGCTTTTGGGCAGGCCAAAGCGGAATGTGGTGCGAAGCGGATGCGACGAACCCGCCCCGTAGATCCGATAGATCCGCCCACCTCAACGGCCGCGTCGGCGGCCGCGCTCCAATCGGCGCTGGACAGGCGTCTTAGGAAGGGTGTCTGGAGTGAGATAGCCCAGGTGGCGATTGTCCAGGGTTGAGAAATGAGCCTCGGCAAGCCTCACGAAATCGCTTTTCTGGATAAGCCCCCGGAAGTTGATATCGGCGGCTGCAACCGGTTCCGGCTCATCAAAAAAGCTGTAGGGCGATGCACCGGCGCCAGAGGCGTCGTAGGGCTTTGAACGGGGTTCCGAATCCGGACCCTGGTCCTGACCTGCCCCCGGATCGACGGTGCCCCCCGGACCGCTGGCTCCCCCGGGCCGGAAGCTTCCTTCGCCGCCTGGACCCTGGCCGCCGGGGATACCCTGCGCGCGCCACAGCAATGGCCTGGCCACGGCTGGACCGCCGCCGCCAATCTCGACTCTCATGCCCAGCACCTCTGGGGCGATCCTCTGTTCATAGTAGGCGATCTCCTGGGGGCTGATGACGCCGTCGCCGTTGCGATCAAGAAGCTTGAAGAAGGCCAGGCTGTCGGCGATGAACTCGGCGTGGTCGATCTTGCCGTCGCCGTTGGCATCGGCCAGTTTGAACCAGTCCACGACCGGATAGGGCGCGTCCGCCTTGGCGCGGAAGGGCCGTCCAGGGGGGCTGATGAATACATTTCCCGGTGCGATGGCGCCTAGCGGGCCATCCTGGGCGACGGCTGAAACTGAGGCGGCAAGAACCGACATGGTCAGGGCCGTGACGGCTAACCAGGCGAGCTTGAGATGAATTGGCGGCATGGCGATCTCCAGACGATGGGGTCATGGCGAAATACGACATCCTCATCGCGCGAAGCCGTGCGACGGGCAACGGGCTTCACGAGCATGGCCACCAGCAAACGGGATTGGATGAATCACTCATGCCATGGCTGATCGTGATTGGTTTCGTCCTAGGCCTTCCCCTGGCCGCCGAGCTTGGCGGTCGGGTTCATCGCCTGATCACGCGCCAAACGCCACCAGATCCAACGGGCGCCGGGTTTCTCGCGGCGGGCGCGCTGGGGTTGTTGGGTCTGCTGATGGGTTTCACTTTTTCAATGGCTACCGAGCGCTTCGAAACACGGCGCGCCCTGGTGGTCTCGGAGGCCAACGCCATGTCGACGGTCTATCTGCGCGATCAGTTGCTGGGGGCTCCATACGACGCCCGGCTAGAATCGCTGATGGTTCGTTATGCCAACGCACGTCTGGACTTCTTCAGCGCCGGCGACAATCCCGGCCGTCTGAGCGAAGCAGCCAGGCGCACCTCCAAACTTCAGGATGATATCTGGCGCGAGACCGGTCAGGCCTTGAAGAGGCCCGCCAACGCCCCTCTGGCCACGGCGGTTCTCTCAGCGACCAACGAAATGTTCGATCTCGCCTCGACGCGCGCCGCGGCGCGGGAAGCGACGGTGCCGATGCCGATCATCTGGGCGGTGACATTCTGCGCCTTCGCGACCGCTGGGGTTTGCGGCTACGGCTTGGAGGCCGGCGCGCATCGTCACAGGGTGGCTTCCACGATCCTGTTTGTCCTGATCGCCGTCGCCCTGGTGCTGATCCACGACGTCGATTCACCGCGCGGCGGCTTGATCAGGGCGCCGCAAGGTCCGCTGATAGACGAAGCGACCGACCTTGCCGCCCGGCAAGCCGGACACGCGGGCGCAAAGCCCCCAGAAAGGCCCAACTAAGCCAATGCCCGCTTGTTATGTCGATCGCATCAGCCTGTTTCCCGGGGAGTCCTTCCTGCTGCACGCCTCGTCGGAGACGGCCCGATGCGGACTGGAAATCGCCAGGGTCGGCCGGGAAAGGGTCATTGTTATGCGATCGCAGGTGATGGTCGGAAATCATCCGCGGCCTGACCACGGGGACCGCGACGGCTGTGGGTGGCCAGTAGCGACCGAGGTGAAGATTCCGGCGGACTGGACCAGTGGCTACTACGATATTGTGCTGACCGACGCGGAGGGCGTCGCCGCCCACCACTTCGTCTGCGTGAAATCGACCAAGGGCACGCCGACGTCGAAGGCCGTCCTGGTCCTGACCACCAACACCCTGCATGCCTATAACTACTGGGGCGGAGCCAGCGCCTACGCCGACGTGGAGGCTCTGATGAGCCGTCGCGCGACGCTTCCCGAGGCTATGGCCGGAGCGATCGGGCGGCTATCGACACAGCGGCCCTTTCCGCCTTTGTTACTGGCCGCGCCGGCCGATATGCCCAGGCTGGTCAACGGCCGCAAGCGGGGGTTCGAGGAGCGGCCCTGGACCGGCGGCGACCCGGTCTGGTCCCGCGCTCACGGCCAGAGCGCCTATGACGGATCGGCGGGCTACCTGAACAAATGGGAACATCACTTCGTCCGCTGGGCGGCGGAGGAGGGGATAACGCTCGACTATCTGACCGACCACGACCTCGATGTGGATCCGGAGGCGTTGGACGACCATCAGGTCGTCATTCTCGTCGGCCACAGCGAATATTGGTCGGGGCCGCAGCGCCAGGCCATCGACGTCTTTGTCGAGAACGGCGGCCGGCTGGCGTGTTTTTCCGGCAACACCGCTTTCTGGAAGGTGCGCTGGGAGGACGAAGGGCACACCCTGATCTGTCACAAGTGGAAGGGCTTCGAAGCCGACCCGGTGGCGACCGCCGATCCCACGATGGGGACACATCTCTGGTCTCACCCCGCATTCGATTGGCCCGAAGCGGCCACGACCGGCCTGTCCTTCCTGTTCGGCGGCTACCACCGCCTGGGTTTGTGCGCGGCGCGCGGCGCGGGGGGCTATACGGTCTATCGGGACAAACACTGGGCGCTGGAAGGCTGTGACCTCTACTATGGCGACGTGTTCGGCGACGCCCTGCCGTTGGTGGGCTACGAAAACGACGGCTGCCCGCTGACCGTGGGCCAGGATGGCCTGCCGGCGCCAGTGGCGCGGCTGGGAACGCCGGCCAATCTCGAGATCATCGCCATGGCGCCGGCAGCCTTCGCCGAGAGCCCAAGCCCCTATCGAGCGTTGATTCCTCCCGAAAAACTGGAGGTGGTCGCCGAGATCGCCCACGGCGATACAAGCGCCGAAGCCCAGGCGCGAATGTTGCGGGCCCATGCCGTGATGGCCTCGTTTCGAAAGGGCCGGGGCGAGGTGTTCAACTCCGGAACCACCGAATGGGCCCACGGCCTTGCGGCGGGTGATCCGTTCGTGACACGGACTACCCGCAATGTGTTGAAGCGCTTTCTGGAAGCCTGATTTCAGGTCGCCGGCGCCCCGATCGGCGTCGACTTCAGGATCGTGGTTTCTTCCTCGGTCATATCGGTTGGGATGTTGGCGAACATGGGAGTGCTGAGGTAGCGTTCGCCCGTGTCGGCCAGCATGCAGAGAATGTGGGCGCCGGCCGGCGCTGTCTCGGCCACCTTCAAGGCGCAGGCGAAATT
>JANYFU010000404.1 GCA_025359665.1 Caulobacteraceae bacterium | reverse complement strand
GCGGCTTTCACCGCCCCGCCGAAGTGACTCTAATTTGGTCGGATCGCGGTGATTTCAGCCTTCATTCCCTGAACGGTACAGTCGAAGGCGATCGTCTGGCCGACCTTCAGTCCCTTAAGCAAGGTCGCCGGCTTGGCCTTGAAGGTCATCGTCATCGCCGGCCAGGAAACGGCGGCTATCGGGCCATGCTGGATTGTAAGAGTTCCGGCCTTGGTGTCGATCGCCTTGACGACGCCCTTGCCCTGGCCATGCTTGGCGGCGGCCGCGGAGGACATCGACATGCCGCTCATATCGGACGCGCCTTGGGCGGCGACGGCGCCGGCCAGGGCCAGGGCCAGGACGCCGATAACGGCGTAGGGGATAGCTCTCATGTTGGTCTCCTTTGGGTTTGAGAGGCTGGGGTGGAGGCGGGGCGTCGGCGACGCAGCAACAGGTAGGCGGCCGGCACGACGAGCATTGAGAGCAAAGGCGCGGTGAGCATGCCGCCGATCATCGGCGCGGCGATCCGGCTCATGACTTCCGAGCCGGCGCCGTGGCCGAACAGGATGGGCGCCAGGCCCGCGAGGATCACAGCCACGGTCATGGCCTTGGGCCGCACCCGCATCAGCGCGCCTTCGCGCACGGCGTCCTCGACCTGGGCGTCGGTCGGATCCTCGCCCCGATCGGCCAGCGCGCCTTTCAGATAGATCAGCATCACCACGCCGAACTCGGCGGAGACTCCGGCCAGCGCGATGAACCCGACGCCGGTGGCGACCGATTGATGGAATCCCAGCCAATAAAGCGTCCAGATTCCGCCCGTCAGCGCGAACGGCAGCGTGCCCATGATCAGGACGGCCTCGTCGAAACGGCCGAAGGTGACATAGAGCAGCACGAAGATGATCAGCAGGGTCGCCGGCACGACCAGCTTCAGCCGCTCGACCGCGCGTTGCAGGTATTCGAACTGGCCGGAATAGGCGATCGAGACGCCGGGCGAGAGCTTCACATCCTTGGCCACGGCTCCGCGCAGATCGCTGACGACCGAGGCGAGGTCACGGCCGCGGACATCCACATAGACCCACGTCGATGGCCTGCCGTTCTCGGTCTTGAGCATCGGTGGACCTTCGGCGATCTCCAGCCTGGCCACGGTTCCCAGGGTGGTCTGCTGGCCGGCGGGAGTGAGAACAGGCAGCGTCCGCAAGCCCTCCAGGCTGTCGCGCAGTTCTCGCGGATAGCGGACGCTTATCGGATAGCGGGCCAGACCTTCGACCGTCTGGCCGATGGTCTCGCCGCCGACCGCTCCGGAGATGATCGCCTGTACATCGGCGATATTGAGGCCGTAGCGCGCGGCGGCGGCGCGGTCGATATCGACGTCCACATATCGGCCGCCGGTCAGCCGCTCGGCCAGGGCCGAACTGACGCCGGGCACGCCCTTGGCGACGGTTTCGACGTCGTGGGCGACGCGGTCGAGTTCGGCGAGATCCGAGCCTGACACCTTCACGCCGATCGGGCTCTTGATGCCGGTGGCCAGCATGTCGATGCGGTTGCGGATCGGCGGGACCCAGACATTGGCCAGCCCTGGCACCTTCACCGTCCGATCCAGTTCATCCACCAGCTTTTCCGGGGTCATGCCCGCGCGCCACTTATTTTGGGGTTTGAACTGGATGGTGGTCTCGAACATCTCCATCGGCGCGGGGTCGGTGGCGGTTTCGGCGCGGCCGGCCTTGCCGAACACGCTTTCGACCTCCGGCACGGTCTTGATCAGCCGGTCGGTCTGTTGAAGCAATTCGGACGCCTTGGCGACGGAGAGCCCCGGCAGGGCCGAGGGCATGTAGAGTAGGTCGCCCTCGTTGAGTTGCGGCATGAACTCGCCACCCAGATGGGCGAGCGGCCAGGCCGTGGTGGCGAAGGCCATGACCGCCACGATCAGCGTCGTTCGGGGTCGGTGCATCACCCAGTCGAGAACGGGTCGATAGACCACCGCGAGCCAGCGGTTCAGCGGATTGGCGCCCTCGGCCGGGATGCGGCCCCGGATCAGCCAGCCCATCAGCACCGGGACCAGGGTGACCGAAAGGATCGCGGCCCCGGCCATGGCGTAGCTCTTGGTGAAGGCCAGCGGCGCGAACAGGCGGCCCTCCTGGCCCTGTAGCGAGAACACCGGCACGAAGCTCAGGGTGATGATGATCAGGCTGAGGAACAGCGCCGGCCCGACCTCGGTGGCGGCCTCGGTGATCAGCTTCCAGCGGTTCTCGCCGTCGAGGCGCCCGGTCGGGTGGGCGGTCTCCCAGCGCTCGATCTTCTTGTGGGCGTTCTCGATCATCACCACGGCGGCGTCGACCATGGCGCCGATGGCGATGGCGATGCCGCCCAGCGACATGATGTTGGCGTTGACACCCTGCGCCCTCATCACCAGCAGCGCCGCCAGCACGCCCAGCGGCAGGGTCAGGATGGCGACCAGGGCCGAACGCGCATGCCCGAGAAACAGCACGCAGACCAGGGCGACGATGATGAACTCCTCGATCAGCTTTTCGCGTAGATTGCCGATCGAGCGATCGATCAGCTGGGAGCGGTCATAGGTCGGCACGATCTCGACTCCGGCCGGCAGGCTGTTCTTCAGCTCGCCCAGCTTGTCCTTGACCGCCGCGATGGTCTCGCGGGCGTTCTTGCCCGAGCGCAGGATCACCACGCCGCCGGCCACTTCGCCCTGGCCGTTGAGTTCGGCGACGCCGCGGCGCATTTCCGGGCCGACCTGGATGGTGGCCACGTCGCCCAGCCGGACGGGAACGCCACCCATGGCGGTCTTCAGCGGGATGGCGCGGAAGTCGTCCAGCGTCTTCAGATAACCCGAGGCGCGGACCATATATTCCGCTTCGGCCAGTTCCAGCACCGAGCCGCCTGTTTCCTGGTTGGCGGCTTGAATAGCGGCGACCACCTGCTGATGGGTGACTCCGTAGGCGGCCAGCTTCACGGGGTCGAGCACCACCTGGTATTGTTTGACCATGCCGCCGATCGAAGCGACCTCGGCGACGCCCGGCAAGGTCTTCAGTTCATAGCGCAGGAACCAGTCCTGCAAGGACCGAAGCTCGGAGAGGTCGTGCCGGCCGCTGCGATCGACCAGGGCGTATTCATAGACCCAGCCAACGCCGGTGGCGTCCGGCCCCAGCGCCGGTTTGGCGGTCCCTGGCAGCCGGCCCTGCACCTGATTGAGATATTCCAGAACCCGCGAGCGGGCCCAGTAGAGGTCGGTCCCATCCTCGAACAGCACATAGACGAAACTGTCGCCAAAGAAGGAATAGCCGCGCACGGTCTTGGCGCCGGGGACCGACAGCATGGTGGTGGCCAGCGGATAGGTGACCTGGTTCTCGACAATTTGTGGCGCCTGACCCGGATAGGGCGTGCGGATGATCACCTGCACATCCGACAGGTCCGGCAGCGCGTCGACGGGTGTTGAACGCACCGCCAGCACGCCGGCGGCCAGCAGCGCCAGGGCGGCGATGACCACGAACAACCGGTGGCGTACTGAAAAGCGGATCAGGACCGCGATCATCGCGCGCCGGCCGGATTGAGCGGCGTGGCCCGCAGGCCGGCCAGGCTGGCCTCGGAGTCGATCAGGAACTGTCCTGACGCCACCACCTTCTGGCCTTCATCCAACCCCGCCAGAATCTCCGTGCGGCCAGCGTTCTCGCGTCCGGTCCGGACTTCGACCGGCTGAAATCGGCCGCCCTCGCCGGCGGTCATCACCAGCGTCCGCTTGCCGGTGCGGATCACCGCCTCGGACGGCACGAACAGCGCCGGACCCGCCCCGCCGTCGAGGTGGACGATGGCGAACATCCCGGGCCGCAGTCGTCCGCCGCGATTCGCCAGCTCGACGCGGACTTGCAGAGTGCGGCTGTCGGCCTGGGCGGTGGGCAGGATCGCCGTCACCCGGCCGGTGAAGACTTCACCCGGGAATGCGGTGAGCTCGGCCCGGGCCGGTCGCCCCACGCGCACCTGGCCCGCCATGACCTCCGGCACGGCGGCGTTCAGCCAGACTGAACCAAGCCCCGAGACCTGGGCCAGGGTCTGTCCCATGCTCACCGTCATGCCCTGGCGCACATCGAGTGTCTGAATGGCGCCGCCCAGGGGTGTGGACACCGTGACGACCGTGCGCGGGCGGCCATCGCGGGCCATGGCTGCGATCAGGCTCTCGGGCATGCCCAACAGGCGCAGCCTCTGGCGCGCGGCGGCCTCCAGCGCCGGGCCGCCCGATTCACGGACGGCCAGATATTCGGCCTGAGCCCCGCCCCAGCTGGGGATCAGGAGGTCAGCGATCGGTGCGCCGGCCGCAACGATGTCGCCGGGCGCGTGGCCATAGACGCGTTGCACGAAGCCCGCCGCGCGGGCCTGGACGATGGCGACCTGCCGCTGATTGAAATCGAGCACGCCGGCCGCGTCCAACGCCTGGGCGAAGTCGCCGCGCTCGACGGCGACCAGCCGGACGCCGAGACTTTGCACCGTCGCCGGGTCGATCCGGACCCCCGGCGCGGCGCCGCCAGCGCCCTCATCGGCGTAGCGGGCAACGAGCTCCATATCCATGAACGGCGATTTGCCGGGCTTGTCGAAATGCTGCGCCGGAACCATCGGATCGTACCAGTAGAGCGGCTTGCGCGGCTCTATCGAAGCGGCCGCCGGCGCCGGTGGGGGCGGCCTACGAAACTGGGCGACCCCATAACCTCCGGCGCCAGCCAGGATCGCGATCGCTACGCCGGCCAGGACGAGCCGCGCGGGAGACCAGGACGGGGCGCTCATTGAGCTTGCTCTCCAAAGGTCAGGACAATGCGGGCGCCGTCGCGCTCGACGTCGGCTTCACGGTCGATGGAGTCGACGCGGGCCTCGGCCAGCGCCAGGTAAGCCTGCAAGGCGTCCGACAGGCTGGCCGTGCCGGCGCCGAAGGCGGCGGTCTCCAGATCGACCCGCCGCTTGGCCAGGGGCACCAGGGTCTCGATCGCCCTATGCAGCCGGTCGTGGTGCATGGCGTGATCGGCGAGGCCGGCGTCCAGCGAGGCCACCAGGTCGCGCCGCGCCGCCTCTCGCTCGATCCGGACCCGGCCCGCCGTTTCCGCCCGGGCCGCGATCATCGGATCCTGCCGGGTGGAGGCGAACAGGGGCAGGCTGACCGTGGCCTGGACCATCACCATGTCGCCGAACC
>JANYFU010000329.1 GCA_025359665.1 Caulobacteraceae bacterium | reverse complement strand
TTTCGACCGCGCCCGTCAGCTGTCCGGCGTCGGTGGCGTCCATCTGGATCGCAGTCGCCTGACCACCCTGGCGCGGATCTCTTCGGCCAGCGCCTCCAGCCGGTCCAGCCGGCGCGCGGCCAGCGCCACCTTGGCCCCGCGCGCGGCCAGCACCCTGGCGAATCGCAGGCCGAGCCCCGAAGACGCGCCCGTCACCAGGGCCGTCTGGCCGGAAAGGTCGGTGGACACATTGGGAAGGGGATAGCTCATGCGGCGCGCCTCGCTGTTGTTTTGCGTTTTTACCTACGCCGCCCGAGTAGGGCTGTCACCGTCTACGGCTTCAGGCCAAGGGCCTGGTTGAGCGCCGCGTCGCCCTTCGCCGTCGCCATGTCTCTGGCGCTGTCGCCCGCATGGTTCTTGCGGTCCAGGCTGGCGCCGTGACGGTGTAGCAGGGCGGCGACGGCGGGCTGGTCGGCCTGGATACTCTTCATCAGGGCGGTTTCCCCGTCCGTATCTGGAGCGTCGACGGGGACATTCTGAGCCAGCAGGGCTTCCATTTCTTCGGTCCGGCCGGCGGCGGCGGCGGCGCGCAGTCTCGCGGCCTCATCGAACGGGGCGGCGACCGGAGCCCTTCGCTCGCTCGTGACCACGGAGGCCAAATTCTCTCCCTTCGAGAACAGGGTGAAACCCCGGGTCGACGGGTCGATCATGGCGGCGGGCGGAGCCGGAGCCGGTGGTGGTGGCGCCATATCCGTGGGAACGGACAGCGCCGCTGACGGTGGGACGACCGGCGTGATTGGCGGACTGGCGGGAAGGGCTCGGGGCGGCGGCGGCTTAGCCATCCGCTCCGGGACCGGGACTGGGGCCGTAGCAGTGACGGCTGAAGGCGACAGGGGCGCCAGTAACGGCGCGGCCTGCCGTAGGCGGGGCGCCGGCTGGTAGAGCTGGGTCGCCAGGACCACACTCAACCCGGCGACACCAGCCGCCACCAGCCAGCCGCCAGGTCGCCTGGCCGGGCGCAATGCGGACCGAGGCGACACCGCTGGCGGCGCCATCGGCTCTCGGGACACGGCGGCCAGCACCCGCGCGCGCCGCGCCGCCCGGGCCTCGTCATTGTCCAAAACCGCCTCGGCCCGGACATAGGCCTGGTCGATCGGATCGGGCATGTCGTCGGGATCAGACATGAGCCGACCTTTCACCGGCCAGCGCCTGTCTCAGCGCGGCGCGGGCATAGCGCAGGCGGCTTTTGGCCGTCTCCACGGCGGCGCCTGTGGCCTGGGCGATCTCGTCCAGCGACAGCCCGGCCTGGGCGAACAGGACGAAGGTCTCGCGTTGCGCCAGGGGAAGGGCCTCGACCGCGGAGACCAGCTTCCGGGCCAGTTCGCGTGATTCCACCCGCTCCAGAGGGCTCGGGCCGGGATCGGGGACCCTCATTGCCGCGTCATCCCCGGCCGACGCCAGCATGGCCACTTTGCGCCGGCGGAAGTGGTCCCAGACCTTGTGGCGCGCGATGGTGAACAGCCAGGCGGTGAAGCGCGCCTTGCCCGGATCGAACGTGGCCGCGTTGTTCGAGACCGATATCCAGGTTTCCTGATGCACGTCCTCGGCGGCGTCGGCGTGCGCGGCTCCCAGGGTTCGGCGGATGAACTGAAAGCATGGACGGTCATACCTGTCATAGAGCCGCGCGAAGGCCCGCGGGTCCCCGGCAATGTGGGCGCGCAGCAGATCGGCGTCGTCGTCGAGATCCGGCTTCATCGATGATCAGTCTAGCCGCCGCCGACGCTAACCGGCAAAGGCTCAAGGCTCATCCCACGGCTCGGGGTGCGGGTCGGGCGCGAAACCCGCCCCGTCGGGATTGAGGGGGAATGGCCGGGGCCGGCGTTGCGCATGGGCCGAGGGTGGGATCGCGCCGCTGGCGACCAGGTTGGCGTAGGTATCGTATTCGATCCTCTGGAGGCTTTGCGGATAAGGTGTCGCCCGATCGAACGTGGTGGTGTTCACCACCGACCATTCCCGCGCGCCATGCGCGGTTCCCAGTTTTTCCTCGCGCCGACTGGCGATGGCGGCGCCGACCGAGGAATCCGCGGGCGCGGCGAGTGACGGCGGTGGTGGCGCGGCAAGGGGGGCCGACATGGCCCGGAGAGAGGCCGCCCCGCCGGAAAACAGTGAAAACGCGCGCCGCGAGCCTTCCTCCACACTCGGTGGGATCGCCGGCGCCACCGGGACAGGGACGGGAGCAGGGGTCCGTTCCCGGAAGACCGCCATTCCGATAACGCCGACGTCGCCGGGCCGGCCAGTGCGGGCGGCGTAGGAGCGCGGCAGAGGGGCGAAGGCGAAGGCCGCGACCTCGGTGTTCGATTTGCGCCAACCGCTGGCGTCGTAGGAAGCATAGGCGTCGAGGACATAGCCCCGTTGGTCGTAACTGGCCGTTTCGCCGGTCAGGATGTTGACGCCGTCGACCGACATCACCAGCAGCACCCGCCCGTCCGTATGGTTGGTCACCCGCAGGCTGTAGCGCGCGCCCGGCTCGCCGGCGACGAACAGCCGCCCGTGATGGCCCCAGGTCCGCAAGGTCTGGCCCGTGTTGCGGTCGACCACCTGCAGGCCCACCGGATCGGCGTCGGCCCGGCCGTTGATCGCGCCGGCCAGCCCGATTGTCGCGATCGCCGCCGCCAGAACCGTCCGATGACGGAGGGCCGTATGAATTCTGTCCGCTGACGTCATGTGCGCCTCCCTGAGCCTTCACATGACGCACTACGCACCGGACCGGAGAACAGGGTTGAACGGTCAGCGATTTTTCGAAAGCGTCCTCTCAAAGAACGCCACCACCGCCTTGTTGAACGCTTCATGGAACGCCAGCCGGTCGAACCCTGGACGCGAAGTGCAGATCATCGGCAGGCGCCTGGCCTGCTCGGCGTAGCAGGGGGCCAGGAAGTCGAAATGATCGGCGCCCACGACCACGTGGTATTCGGGCGGGCTGGGCAGCGCCAGGCGGGCGGCCTCCGCATAGTCGGGATGCGGCAGGATGTGGTCGTCCTCGGCGCGCCACAGCTGCACCGGAATGGTCACGTTCTTCAAACCGCCGTTCGAGAACGTGAAGCCCAATGCCGGCGCCGCGACCACGGCGGACTTGATCCTGACGTCGTGGGTCCAGATCGCCCCAGGGCCGGTGGCCGAAACCGCCTCGGCCGAGCGCCCGGACTGGCGGACCACGCCGCAGTCGTAGTAGGTCGGATGGGCTTGGCAGTGGGCGGGAAAAGCAGAGAAATCGGGCGTGCCGCCGATCGCCACCAGGGTGGTGAAGCCACCGGAGGAGAAGCCAAAGGCCCCGACCCGCTCCGCGTCCACGCTCGCCCGCATCGGCCATTGGCCCAGCATATAGTCGACCAGCCAGACCAGTTCGCGCGGCCGGGCCACCATGTCGGTGGCGTGGCTTTGGTCCTTATAGTTGTCGCCGGGATGGGTCAGGGCCGCCACCACGAAGCCGGCGTGGGCCAGGGCCTGGGCGGTGTCGTAATGGCCAGCATACCATCCGCCGTTGCCGTGCGACATCACCACCAGGGCGTGACGGCCGCTCGCCGCTGGCGCGCCCTGGTCGGCGACAACCTGGCTCCAGCCGGCCAGGCCGTGGGGCGTGGCGAACGCATCGGTCGGATACCAGACGCCAATTTCGACCGGAACGCCAGCCGCGTCGGGCACGGTCATGGTTTCGAAGCCGATATTGATCGACGGTTGGGCGGCAGAGGCGGCGATAACCAGGCCGCCGAGCCACCAGCCCAGAACAATCGCGACGATCAGTTTCCAGCTCCGGCTCATGGCCTGTCTCCTTACTCGATGTTGACGGCGCTGACATTTGCGCTTCAATGTTAGATGTGTCAACATCGACTTATGAACAAGGCGCCCTATCACCACGGCGATCTGCGTCAGACGCTGATCGCCGCCGCCCTGGCCGTCGTCGAACGCGGCGGCGCTGAAGCTCTGTCCCTGCGCGAACTGGCCGAGTCGGTGGGCGTTTCGCGCGCCGCGCCATACCGCCATTTCGCCGACCGCGACGAGTTGCTGGCCTGCGTGGCGGCGCGGGGTTTCGAGGACCTGAACGTTGGCTACGAGGCCGCCCTGGCCTCGCCCGGCGATGGGCACGCGCGAATGCGGATCGCCAGCCAAGTCTATATCGACTTCGCCGAACGCCGGCCCGGCTTGTTCAAGCTGATGTTCGAGAGTGACTTGCTGGCCCGCGACCAGCCACCGCCCGTGCTGATCGGCCCCGCCAACCATGCCTACCAGCTGCTCTGGCGGGCCGTCGCGGGCGCCGATCCCACCGCCGACGAAAAGACGGTCAAGGCCCGCACCATCACCATGTGGTCGACGGTCTACGGCTTTCTCGCCCTCGACCGCGCCCGCCGCTTCAAACCGTTCATGACCCAGCCCCTGACCCGCGCGGAAATCGTCGAGGCGGTGATCACGGCGGCGACGGGGGTGTGAGGCGGGGTGGCACTGAAAGAAGTCCGTGGCGGTTCGCTGTCAGCGAGGTTGCTATCCTAGCTCTAAGAGCTATATTCTATCCGATCCCCAGGTCGGAAACGCTCAATGACGGTGTATCTGACCAAGGGCTTCGCCCGGTTCGCCGGTAAGGCGGCGCTTGATGACAGCACGCTTCTCGTTGCGGCCCAGGCCGTCGCTGACGGGCGTTTTGACGCCGATCTCGGTGGCGGCGTGTTCAAGCAGCGGGTTGCGAGGGCGGGCGGCGGGAAATCGGGCGGCTATCGCACGATCGTCCTTTTCAGGGTCGGTGGGCACGGTTTCTTCACCCACGGTTTCGCCAAGAACGACAAGGCGAATGTCTCGGCCCAGGAATTGAAGGCGTTGAAGCGGTTGGCGGGTGAGCTCCTTGGCCTTTCCGAGGAACAGCTCGCGGTGGTGGTGCAAGGTCGAGTGTTGATGGAGGTAGTGGAAGATGGCGACGATAAAGAAGAAGCCGGCTGATTCCGGCATCCTGGCGTCGGTGCGTGAGACCGCCACTGGCCTCCACAACGTCGGCGTGATCGACAAGTCGACGATGCGGGAGTTCGACGCTTTATGTCTGACGCCCTTGGAAAAGCTGAGTCCCCAAGAGATCCGGTCGCTGCGCGAGCGCGAGCAGGTATCGCAGCCGGTGTTCGCCCTCTATCTCAATGTCCGCAAGGATGCGGTGAGCAAGTGGGAGCGTGGAGAAAAACGGCCCGACGGGCCCTCCTTGAAGCTGCTCAACCTAGTCAAGACGAAGGGCCTGCGGGCGATCGCTTGAAGATGGGGCGGATAGGGCGATGCCGTCCGTCTCTGTTTCCCGAACTCTTGGTGGTGTAGTTATCGGCAAACATCCTTGGGCGAGGAAGACCGCAATGAAGAGTCTGCTGTTGGCCGGCGCGTTGATTTTCCTCGCTGGCGCTGGCCACGCCGGGACCGTCACGCCCGTAATGACCCGTGACCTGGCGGGCCTGGCCGGCAAGGAGGGGTTGCTGATC
>JANYFU010000291.1 GCA_025359665.1 Caulobacteraceae bacterium | reverse complement strand
GCCCCTGGCCACGGTGGTGTGGCTTGCGCTTGTCGCTTAAACCCCAGGCTTCAGGCCGATCGGCCTGGGTGCGGCGGCAGAAGGCGTTGAGCTCGGCCAGCTCCGCAGTGTCGAGGCAGCCGGACAGCACGACATAGCCATTGTCCTGAAAGAACGCGCATGCCTCATTGATGTCTCGGGCCGGGTCGAAGGCCGGCGGCGCCTGCCGGCTGACACGCCCGAAACCCTGGGTCGCGCGGCGCGGATCGCCGCTGATGTTTTTTTGCCGCTCCAATCTCACCGCCATTTGCGTCCACCTCCTTGACCGTCTCTAGCTAAGTCCCTAGCTAAGACCTATGATCTTCACTGTCCACCAAGCCAAGACCCAGCTATCCAAGTTGATCGCCTCCGCCCTCGACGGTGAGGAGGTGGTCATTGCGCGCGGCGACAAGCCGGTGGTCAAGCTAACGGCGCTGGAACCGGTCAGGAAGGGGCCAGTCTTCGGCTCCATGAAAGGACAGATCGCCCTTACAGATGCGTTCTTCGAACCGTTGCCGGATGAAGAACTGGCGCTGTGGAACGGCGGGGGCGATTGAAGCTTATACTCGATACTCATGCCTTGATCTGGTTCCTTGCCGGCGATGGGCGGCTGCCCGCGCGAACCCGCGTCGAGATCGAGGCAGCTGGTCGTGAGGCCATGGTCAGCGCGGTCTCGGCCATGGAGGTCGTCACCAAACATCGTCTTGGCAAATTACCCGAAGCCGACCTGCTCGCGCGACGGTTTGAGGCATCGATTGGAGAGCATGGATTCTCCGGCTTGCCGATCAGCCTCGCCCACGCCGAATTGGCGGGTCGGTTGGATATTCCCCACAGGGATCCGTTCGACCGTCTGTTAATCGCCCAGTCGCTGATCGAGAAATTGCCCCTCGTCTCCAACGAGACGATCTTCGATGGCGCGGGCGTCAGCCGCATTTGGTGAGCGGCGCGGGAACCAAGGCTGAAAAGTGGCGTTCTGCTCCGCAAGAGCCGCCGACGCGCCCGCCGGGCTCGATCATGACAGGGAGCCCACCGATGCGATCCATTTTTCTCGTCCTTTTGGGGGTGCCTCTTCCCATCATTCTGCTTCTCGCCTTCTGCACCCACCATCTCTGAGCCCTGGCGCTTCTTCTGATCGCTAGTCCGCGCGGGGAGCGGGAAACGCAGACGGCTGCTCTCCCAATCGGAACCATTGGCAATGCCGTCTTCCCGGCTTAGCTCGTGGCGGCCCGCTCCGGGCCAAGCCCGATCGAAGTATGCCATGACCACACCCCGCCGCAGCTGCGCCGAATTCCTCGCCCTGACTCACCCGGTGGGCACCCACCGTTGGCAGCTGAAGGTCGATGAATCCATGACCGGCGGGCGTGGTTCGCTGTTTGGGGGTGTCGGGTTGGCGGCGGGAATCGTGGCGCTGGAGCAGGCGACCGGCAAGCCGGTGATCTGGGCGACGGGACAGTATCTGTCGATCACTCAGCAGCCGGTGATCATCGACCTGGAAGTCCAGCTGCCCGCCCAAGGGCGGATGGTCACCCAGGGGCGCGTCGTGGGCCATGTCGGCGATCGCGAGATCATCAGTGTGTTCGGCGCCGTGGGCGAGCGCCCGCCAGTGGCGAGCGGATGCTGGGTCGAGTGTCCGGTGGCCCCACCTCCGCAAGACTGTCCGTCCATCGATCGCAATCACGAGGGCGACAGCATCCACAAGCATGTCGAGCTGCGTCTGGCTCGCGGCTGCTTCGGCTTTTCGATGTTCGGCGAGCCGACCGACGATGGCCGATCGTTACTATGGGCGCGGATGCCCGAGATCGAGCACGACAGCGCCGCGCTGGGAATCATAGCCGACTACATGCCATCCGTTCTGGGCAATGCGCTGGGCCGGGTGGCGCACTGCACCAGCCTTGACAACACCATCCGCTTCGCCAACCGCCGCCCCACCGAATGGGTGCTGTGCGACAACCGCATGGAGTTTGTCGGGAACGGCTTCGGCCACGGCACGGTGCATCTGTGGAGCCAGGACGGCGTTCTGCTGGCCACGGGCAGCCAGTCGCTGATCGTGCGGTTGCCGGACGTGAATTAATATTGGCGTTTGTGGCGTATCTCACAAACAGGTCGAGCAATCTGGACTATATTTCGGCGCCTCTTCGGTTCGCCTGCCTTCAATCCGCTATAGATTGATGTCTCTGGTTTTTCACGGGTGGTTTTTCCCATCAACCGTCGTCTTGGAAGATAGGAAACCATGATGATCACTCGGAAATAGACTGTGCAGCCCTTCCACGAGGCGCCGCCTCACGCGCCGGACACCACCTATGTCCTGCTGACACTGAACTGCGAAGGCGTCGCCGACAATCCGTTGGTGCGCGACGCCCTGACGGCGCTGATCAGAAAGGTGATGCGGGAGGTGGGGCTGGCCGCGTTCGTGCTCAAGAAGACCTTTGCCCCTGGGGGACGGGAGATTCATGTGCTGCTTTCGCGGGGCGGCCAGATCGACCAGATCGAGCGCCGGGCGTTGCGGGCGGTCCGAGCGATCTACCAGGGCGCCGGGGAGCTGGACCGGGAAATTCTGGAGCGCTGGATATGGCTGCATCCAATTTCGCCAATCTCCGCCTGCATCAGCATTGGCGAGGCTTCGATCACCAGCCGGTTGGCTGAAGGCCGACTGTACACCCAGGCCGATGCGCTATGCGGAGCCGGGCCATTTCCTACCTGGCGTCTGGAAACAGCGGTCTACAGTACGATTCACGACAACGGGCCGTTCGCGATCGCGGAGCTTAGCGTTTTCCGCAAGGTCCAGGCCGAGGGGGTCTGGTGCTATGAGACCCGGGTGGGACCGTGCCGGGTGATGCGGCCGCGGCGCGCCCATCTAAGTCGACTTGACCAGCCACTGGGTCATGGCGTCAATCACCATCAACCGGGGTTAGCCCGGATCGGATAGGGAGATGGGCATGAGCTGGCAGGGCTGGAACTATGGCGACCTGTTCGACGCGGTGGCGACCGTGGTCGACCTCAAGCACCCCGCCCTGATCCACGGCGAACACACCGTCACCTGGGGCGATCTCGACCGCCGCACCAACAACCTGGCCCGGGCGCTGATCGATGGCGGAGCGCAAGCTGGCGAAAAGACCGCCTTCTACCTGCGCAACCATCCCGCCTACATGGAGGGGCTGATCGCGGCGTTCAAAGCCCGGCAGGTGCATGTCAACGTCAACTATCGCTATGTGGCCGACGAGGTTCACTACATCTTCGAGAATTCCGACGCGACGACGGTGATTTTCGCGCGCGAGTTCGCGCTGATCGTGGAGCAGATCAAACCCCGCCTGCCGATGGTGCGGCGCTGGCTTATCGTCGAGGATGGCGTGGCCGAGGCGACGCCCGATTTCGCCGAACCGTTCGAGGCCCTGGCGGCCGAGGGTGACGGCCGGCCGCTGGGGATCACCCGATCGCCCGACGATCTGTTCTTCATCTACACCGGCGGCACCACGGGCATGCCCAAGGGGGTGATGTGGCGCCAGGATTGCCTGCGCCGCGCCCTGATGAACCCCGCCCTGGTGACCCGCATGCCAGTCGATCTGACCGATCACCTGGAGATCGTGCGCGAGACCGGCCAAGGGGCGGTGAACATGCCGGCCTGCCCTCTGATGCACGGCACGGGCCTACTGACAGCCATATCGACGATGATCTCCGGCGGCGCCGTGGTCACGTTGCGGTCGCCGCGCCTGGACGCGCACGAACTGTGGGCTCAGGTCGATCGGCACAAGGTTTCGCAGATCGTCATCGTCGGCGACGCGTTCGGAAAGCCGATGCTTCGGGCGCTTGAGGAAACGCCGGGCCGCTATGACGCCTCCAACGTTCTCTCCATCGTCTCCTCCGGGATCATGTGGAGCACCGAGGTCAAGCAAGGCCTGCTACGCTATCTGCCCCAGGCCTCGATGGTCGATTCGTTCGGCTCGTCCGAGGCGGTGGGTTTCGGCCTGTCGATCATGACCGCCGAGGGCGAGGTCGAGACCGCCAAATTCCAGATCGGCGACAACGTCAAGGTGTTCACTCCGGAGGGCCGTGAAGTGACTCCGGGCAGCGGCGAGCAGGGGCTGATCGCCCGCGGCGACCCGCTGCCGGAAGGCTACTACAAGGACCAAGCCAAGACCGACGCCACATTCAGGACCATCGACGGCGTGCGCTATTCGATCCCCGGGGATTTCTGCACCGTCGAAACCGACGGCACGATCACCCTGCTCGGCCGAGGCAGCGGCTGCATAAACACGGCCGGCGAGAAGGTGTTCCCCGAAGAGGTCGAGGAGGCGCTGAAACTGCACCCCGACATCGAGGACGCGCTGGTGGTAGGCGTGCCCGACGAGAAATGGGGCCAGTCGGTCACCGGCGTGATTGAGCTGCGCGACGGCGCCGCGTTCGACGAGCTGTCGATCCGCGAGCACGTGCGCAAGCACTTGGCGGGCTACAAGGCGCCCAAACGGCTGTTCCCGGTGGCGAGGATGTTCCGGGCGCCCAACGGCAAGTCGGATTACAAGTCGGCGCGGGAGCATGCGTTGAAGGAGATCGAACTGGGGTAGAGCCCGCATGAAAACCACTGCCAGCACCGCTTGTCTGCGCTCGAAATGCATTCCAATAGGAAGCGGGCCGTAAGGAAACGTAACAGGAGGGAAGGCGCATGAGCGTCGCCGCCGAACTGATCGACACCCGCAAGGCCCCCGCGCCGACGCGTGATCTGGCCCAGGGCCTGCGAGATATTCGCGACCATGGCCTGACCATCATTCCCGACGTGCTGGCCGGCGACACCCTCAAGCGTGCGCGTGACGCCCTCTACGCCGCCGCGGCGACTGACCGCGCCCGGGGCCGCGAGCAGAAATTCAGCCTCGACTACGCCCACGACGAGACCAACCAGCGGGTGTGGAACGTGCTGAGCCGCGATCCGGTGTTCGAGGACATGGTGGTCCATCCAATTGCTCTCCACTATGTGCGCGAGATTCTTGGCTGGCCGGCCCTGCTGGGCAATATCTCGGCCAACATCACCGGCCCCGGCGGCGGGGAGATGGTGCTGCACGCCGACCAGATCTTTGTCCCCGAGCCGTGGTCGAGCGAGCCGCAGGGCATGAACGTGGCCTGGCTGCTCGACGACTTCACCGAGGCCAACGGCGCCACGCGGTTCGCGCCGGGCAGCCACAAACTGAACCGCGCGCCACGGCCGGACGAGGCTAACGTCGCGACCATCCCCCTTGAGGCGCCCGCCGGTTCGATCGTCGTGTTCGAAAGCCGCGTGTGGCACAAGACCGGGCACAACCGCACCGCGTCCGAAACCCGGGCCGGCGCGTTTGCCTGGTACACCAAGCCGATCTACCGCGCCCAGGAGAACTGGTTCCTGTCCCTGAAGCCTGAAGTAAGGCAGTTTGCCTCGGAAGAGATGCTGGTTCTGCTCGGCTACAAGGGTGACCTGCTCGGTCTCGTCAACGGCGCTTCGCCGGTTTGAACTGATTGGGGACTGACCCCCTCGGCGCGGGTCCCGACCTAGGCTACCAAGGCTCTCCCGACTTCCGAGAGCCCGATCATGAAGAACCGTTTCACCCTGTTCGTGATCGCCGCCATGATCGGGGGGGTTCTGACCGGTTTTGTCCTGAACCAGACCATCACCGATCCGGCCCAGCTGAAACAGGTGGCCGAATGGCTGTCGATCCTCACCGATGTCTTCCTGCGCCTGATCAAGATGATCATCGCGCCGCTGGTGTTCTCCACCCTGGTGGTCGGCATCGCCCATATGGAAGACAGCGCCGCCATCGGCCGGGTGGGCGTGAAGACCATCGGCTGGTTCATCGGCGCGTCTCTGGTCTCGCTGCTGATCGGACTGATCATGGTCCATATCCTCCAGCCGGGGGTCGGGCTGAACCTCAGCGTGCCGGCCCTGACCGCCAAGAGCGACGTCACAGCCCAGGCCCTGACCCTGAAGGATTTCATCACCCACGTTTTTCCGACCTCGATCGTCGGGGCGATGGCCGACAACCAGATCCTGCAGATCGTGGTGTTCTCGATCTTCGTGGGCACGGCCATCGCCGCGGTGGAGGATCGGGCTCCCGCCGTCATGGCCCTGGCCGAACAGGTGGCCCAGATCATGCTGAAGGTTACCGGCTATGTGATGCTGTTCGCCCCGTTCGCGATTTTCGCCGCCCTGGCCTCGACGGTGGCGACCCAGGGCGTGGGCGTGTTGCTGGGCTATGCGAAATTCGTCGGTGGGTTCTATCTGTCGCTCGGCTTGCTTTGGGGTTTGCTGATCG
>JANYFU010000279.1 GCA_025359665.1 Caulobacteraceae bacterium | reverse complement strand
CTCGCCCGCGACCTGATCCGCTGTCCGTCGGTGACGCCGGCCGATGGCGGGGCGATGGCGGTGCTGCGGCGGGCGCTGGAGTCGCTGGGTTTCATCTGCCGGTCGATGCCGTTCGGCGACATCGAGAATCTCTACGCCCGGCTGGGGACGCGGGGGCCAAACCTGTGTTTCGCCGGCCATACCGATGTCGTGCCGGTGGGGGATACGGCAGCCTGGACGCAGCCACCCTTCGAGGCTGCGATCGAGGACGGGGTTCTTTCCGGGCGGGGCGCCGTGGACATGAAGAGCGCCATCGCGGCGTTCGTGGCTGCTCTGGACCGGGTCCTGGTCAATGGACCACCGGCGGGCTCGATCTCATTGCTGATCACCGGCGACGAGGAGGGGCTGGCCGAATATGGCACCAAGGCCGTGGTCGCCGCCCTGACCGCCGAGGGTGAGGTGATCGACCATTGCGTGGTGGGAGAGCCGACCTCCAGCGCCGCCCTGGGCGACATGATCAAGATCGGGCGACGCGGAAGCCTGGGGGCGATCGTCACGGTCGAGGGGGTCCAGGGCCACGTCGCCTATCCTCACCGCGCCGCCAATCCACTGCCAGTGCTGGTGCGGTTGCTGGCGCGGCTGCAGGAACGCGTGCTGGACGACGGTTTCGAGGCCTTCCAGCCCTCCAACCTGGAAATCACCACCATCGACGTGCGCAATCCCGCCACCAACGTCATTCCCGGCAAGGCGGTGGCGCGGTTCAACATCCGCTTCAATCCGGGCCATACGGGCGCCGGCCTAGCCGCCTGGCTGAAGGAAGAAGCCGCCGTGGCCGGAGACGGTTTCAATGGCCGGGTGACAATGGAGACGCGTATCAATGGCGAGGCGTTCCTGACGCCGCGCGGCGCCTTCACCGACGTGGTGGCGCGGGCGGTTGAGGCGGTGACCGGCCAGGCGCCGGAGCTTTCCACCACCGGCGGGACCTCCGATGCCCGGTTCATTCGCGCGCTGTGCCCCGTGGTCGAATTCGGCCTGGTCGGGACGACGATGCACCAGGTCGACGAACGCACGCCGGTAGCCGAAATCCACGCGCTTTCGGCGATCTACGAGCGCGTGATCGAGACCTATTTCGCTACCTTCGCCTGAAGCCGACGACAGGTGGCGGGTCAGGCCGCCTTGGCCATGTCCGCGACTTTCGCCCAGGTGGTCTTCACCAGGCTTGGCCTGGCGTTCATCCGATCGAGCCAGGCGCCCAGGCGCGGATGCGGGCCGCCCAAGGCCTCCCACTCCGGGATCTCGCGGAAAAAATCCAGCTGGGGCGCAAGCATTACGTCGGCCAGAGACACGGCGTCGCCGGCGAAATACGGCCCCTGGCCCAGCTGGTTGGCCAGTACGGCGAAGACTTCCTTCGCCCGGGGCATCGCGGCGGCGATTATCGCCTCGTCCGGCGCCACCCCCATCACCCTGGGCAGCACCACCCGCTGGAGGCCGATGGTGTTGCTGACACCGTTGAACAGGTAGCAGTCGTTGATATTCATCGCCTGGTCCATCCGGCCGGCCATCCTCGGATCGGCGGGGGTCAGCGCCGGCCGCGGCAGGACCCGGTCGAGGTAGCGCAGGATCGCCTGGGTCTCATACAGCCGGTAGTCCCCGTGATCGAGCACCGGCACCTTGCCCAGAGGATGGCGCGCCAGATGTTCGGGACTGCGGAAGGTTCCCGGCGCCACCGGCGACAACCGATAGGACGCGCCCTTTTCCTCCAGGGCGACCATCACCGCCCGCCCATAGGGGCTGCCGGGAATGCTGTGAACCACGAAATCGGTCATGTCGTTTCTCCCTTAGTGCTTTTGGTCTGATACGTAGGTGGCGTAGCTGTCGAGGAAGCCGGGCCAGCCACCGCCCAGAAGGCCGGATATGCGTTCCGCGTCGGCGCCGAAGCGCTCGAGATTGCGATGCTCGAGGGTGACGCGGGTGCCATCGCCCGAAGGCGCGAAGGTCAGTTCGACCTCGGTCATCAGTTCCGGATCGTATTTGAAGCCGCCGGTCAATTGCCAAGCCAGGATCAGGCGTTCCGGCGGGTCCCAGACCAGCACCTTTCCCCAGTCGGTCTCGGCGCCGTCGGCGTCGACCTCGAACCAGCGCCCATCGGGCCGGGGCTCCATCACCACATCGACGTGCGGCGAAGGCGCCGGTGTC
>JANYFU010000274.1 GCA_025359665.1 Caulobacteraceae bacterium | reverse complement strand
CGCGGCTGGAGGCCGCCGGTATAGCCGCCGGTGGCGATGACCACGTCCTTTGCGGTCACGAAGCCCCTGGCGGTGGCGACCCGCCGCCCCGCCCCGGCCGGCTCCAGCCCAACAACCGCCGAATCCTCGAACACCTGCCCGCCGAGGCGCTCGATCTCGTCGGCGAGGGCGCGACTGTAGGCCAGAGGATCGATGTGGAAGGCGCCGGGATTGTATAGCCCCTGAAAATAGCGGTCGGTCAGCAGAACCTCGCGCACCCGCTCCCTGGGCCAGAATTCGAGCGGATAGTCGAAGTCTCGCGCCATCTGGTCGCGCGCCGCCCGCAGTTCGTCGCTCGCCTCGTGGCGCGACGCCGAGAGATACCCCTTGGTCGGGGCGGCGCCGGTGATCGCCAGGGTGGCGATGTTGTCCTCGGCGGCCTGGACCCCTTCCATGGACAGGCAATGCAGCGCGCCGGCGTGGTCGGCGCCGAGGCGGCGGACCAGGTGGCCGTGGCCGAGCGAATAGCCCGGGCTGACGAAACCGCCGTTGCGCCCCGAGGCGCCCCAACCGATCCGCCTCGCTTCCAACAGACACACCCCACGCCCGGCCCGAGCCAGTTCCAACGCCGCGCTAAGGCCTGCCAAGCCGCCGCCGACGATGCACACATCGGCCTCCAGGTTGCGGTCGAGGGCCGGACGGGAGCCAGGATCGACCAGCCGGCTTCGGTACCAGGTCTCGACATAGGGCGCGGCCGTCATCGGCTGTAGTCCTTGCCGTACCACTTGATAGTGATGCGGCGTAGGGTCCCGTCGGCCCGCATGCCGGCGATGATTGCCCGGATGCGGGCGGTCCAGGCCGGATCGCCCTTGTCGGTGACCACGGTCAGGGGCTCGCGGAACGCATAGCCGTCCGGCAGCACGCGGAGCGGATAGCCGGCGCGGATCGCATGTAGCGCCGTCTGTTCGGGGGCCAGCACCGCGTCGAGGCGGACACCGGCCTTCAGGCGCAGGTCGTCGAACGGCATCATCGAATTGGCGTAGGTGCGCACTTGCCCGGGCGTCACCGAATAGGCGACTGGCGGGGCGCCAGGATCGTCGATCTCCAGGTGGCGGCGGATATAGTCCTCGGAGGTGGTGCCGGTCTCGACGCCGATCTTCCTGCCGTCGAGGTCGGCGCGCTTGCGGATCGTGGAGGTGGTGTTCACCACGAAGACATAGGGGCTGTAGTAGTAGACACCGGCGAAATCGACGACCTGGGCCCGCGCCTTGGTCGGGGTCGCCGAGCCGACCATCATGTCCCAGCGCCCATACCAGTGGCCGCCGGTCATCAGGCCCCAGTCAGGGGTGCGGAAGGCAGCTTTCACCCCCAGCCGCCGGGCGATTTCGCGCGCCACGTCGATGTCGAAGCCGGCCAGATGACCGGCGTCATCGAGAAAGCCCTGGGGCTCCCAGCCGGCGTTGGTGGCCACAACCAGAACGCCGCGCGACCGGACGCGGCCGATGGTGTCGGCCGCCCGGGCGAGGCCGCCGAACGCCAGCCCGAGAACCAGGACCAGGACGGCGAGACGATCAAGGCGGCATGTGCGGCGCATCGGCGTTCACAGGCTTACCGTGTGTTTCAAAGGTGAGCCACCTGTCAGCGGGCGAACATCCTTGCAATTTTTGACAATTTAAGTTCTTATTTCAGACAAAATCAGGCGTTCCCCGAGCATGGATGTTCCGCCCTGGCGCGCCGTGGCTTTGGATGGCGATGGACAGTTGGCCGTCGAACTGAAGGGGAGCGAACATGCCGAACGGTCCAACAGAAGCCAGGCGGACGATGGCCGCGCTCGCCGCCGCCGCGTTCGGCTTCGCGGCTCCGGCCTTGGGCCAGCCGGCGAACCCCGCCTTTGATTACGCGCGGCGCTCGGCCATTGTCGTAGCGGGAACGGTGGAAGCCACCGGCGCCAGCCTTGAACCGCTGCTGACGGCGACCGGCTCGACGGCGGTGATCCACGTTGAGCACACCTATGCGGGCGCGGAGATCGCCGGAGATCTGGCCGGCCAGAGGGCGACGGTGATCCTGAGCCGCGCTGGCGCCGACCTGAAACCCGGATCGCGCGCCATCTTTTACGGCGACCCACGGTTCATCGGAAAAACCGTGACCATCGCCGACGTGGGCGAAACCCCGGCCACCGAGGGCTTTTCCACGGAACTGAGCCGGGGACTGCACGCCCGCCTGGACGCGCCGCTGGCCGCCCGCCTGGCTATCGCCGAGGTCATCTTCGCCGGCCGGGTCGAGCAGGTCAGGCCCGTGGATCGCAAGCCCAATGAGGACGCCGCAACCGAGGTCGGGGAGCACGACCCGGAGCTTCGCCTGGCGATGGTGCGCGTGGCCTCGAGCCTGCGCGGCGCCAAGACCGGCCAGCTTGTCCCGGTCGCCTTCGCCGACAGCTGCGACATCATGTGGTGCAACTCGCCCAAGCTGCGGGTGGGTCAGAACGCCGTGATCATCGCTCACCAACCCAAGGACGACGAGGCGGCGATTACCCGATCGGCGGCGCCCAGCCTCGCGATCGTCAAGCGGGCGCGGGCGGTGCTGGTGACCGCGCCGTTTGATGTGCTGACGCCGGCCGGCGTCGAACGTGTCCGGGTATTGCTTCAAGCTGGGGAGACGAAGTGATGGTCCGTAACCTGTCTCGCAAAGCCCGGCTCACGACCCTGACCGCCACCGCGGCGCTTGGCGTTCTGGTCAGCTCTGCGGCGTCGGTCGCACTTGCCCAGACCCGCGTCGTCGACATGGTGCCGGCAAATCGCAGCGGCGAAACCAATACCGACAGCGAACCGACCCTGGCGATCGACCCGGCCAACTATTCCCGCATGGCCGGATCGGCGTTCACCTGGGACAACCTAACGATG
>JANYFU010000246.1 GCA_025359665.1 Caulobacteraceae bacterium | reverse complement strand
CCTCCGAAAGTTAGCCCAGGAAGGGGACGTACAGGCCGACGCGATCAAAACTCGCGAGCCTCCGAAGCGTTCCCACTATCCGGCAGGCGGCGCTGTGACGTAACCCTGCGCGGCGGCCATCAGCACCGCGGTGTGGCGTTTGTATTCCCGAGCGCGCGTCTCGAACACGCTGGCGGCGGCGGTCCTTCCCGCCTCAAATGCGTCGCGCGCCATTTTTTCCATCAGAATGACCCGCTCCCCGATGATCCGCGCTGCCATGCGAACAGCCTCGTCGATTGAATCTTCCTGCTGCTGGGCCAACGCCTCAGCGGTGTACCCGTGCCCGACCTGACAGCGAAAGCGCAGCGGTGAGCGTCTGATCTGCGACATGACGCCGCCGCATCCGGGACAGGACAAGGGGACCGGGTCGGCGATCCCGGCCAAGATGGCACTATCGGAGGGCCGCCCCAGGGCGATGGCCACCTCAAGCGCGATATCGGCTGGGGGCGCGGGGGCCGCCCCAGGTTCCTCTTTCATCAGCCGCTGGAGAAGATCCGCCAGATCGCCGGCGTGCGCCCGATAATCGACATCGCTCGCCAACAGCGCGGCTCGGGGCATTTCGCCTTCGATGGCGTCCAGCGGACTCTGGACGACGGTGACGCCGCCGCAACGCTTCAGGTCCGCCAACCCCGCGGCCCCGTCATTGAGCATCCCGGAAAGCAGGACGCCGATGGCCCGGGGTCCAGCGCTGATCCCGGCCGACCGGAACAGAGCGTCGATCGCCGGCCGCGCCATGTTCTCGCGCGGGCCGTTTCCCAGTCGCAGAACGCGCCCGTCGATCAACAGATGGCGGTCCGCTGGCGCCACATAGATCCGCCCTTCGCGAAGCTGTTCCCCGTCCACGGCGGTGGTGGCTGGAAGCGGTCCGTCGCTCGCCAGAATGCCGGCAAGGAGGTTGTGACTGTCCGGCATGACATGGACGGCGACAACAACCGAGGCCCTCAACTCGGACGGCAACGCACGGCAGATCTGCCGGATCACCTTGATCGATCCCGCCGAGCCGCCGATGGCTATGATCTCACGTCTGGACATACGACCTCCAACCACCTCAACGCGTGAGAAGGACGTTCGGCTGCATGAATTGTCGCCCCCAATCGGGGCGACACCGGAATATCAGGTGGCCGCCCGACCCAGCAATTCGAGAACCTGGGCCTCCAGGGCGCCGAGGCTGTAGGGCTTTGTCAACTGCGGCCGACTACGATGCCGTTCCTCGAGCGCCCATTCACTATAGCCGCTGCATAGGACGAACGGGATTCCTCGCTCGGCCAGGGTGTCGGCGACGGCGTAGGAATCTCCCCCGCGAATCGTGATGTCGAGCACCGCCGCGTCAATCGGGACCTCCTTCGCCAATTTCAGCGCCGCGTCCAGCCGCGCCGCGGGCCCTACCATCTGGGCGCCGATGTTGACGAGGGCCTCTTCGATCATCAGAACGATGGCCATCTCGTCCTCGACCACCAGCACCCGGGGGCCCTCAGCGATTTGATCGACAATCATTCGGTCCCCACTTGCTTCGGCATGCGCAACTGGCCCACAGCCGCGGTGAAGGGCAGGTCGATGGCGCAGACCACGCCGGTCTCGGCGAAGCTGCGGTCGACCTCACCGCCCCACTCGTAGCTCATGGCGCGCTCGATCAGGGCGGTGCCGAAGCCCTGTTGGGTCGGAGGACCAGAAATGCGAGGGCCGCCGGATTCCGTCCAGTTAATTCGCAGCCGGCCATCAGGCTCGGGCGTCACCGTCCAGGAGACGATCAGCCTGCCCTTGATTTCCGACAATGAGCCGTATTTCGCCGCATTGCTCGCCAACTCGTGTATCGCCATGGCCAGGGACATGCCGGCCGCGGGGGTGAGCACGAGTTCGGGGCCTTCGATCAAAAGATCACGTCCGCGGTAAGGTTCCAGTTCAGTCTCGACAAGGTTGCGAAGGGTTCCACCACCGGCGCCGCCGTGGTGGGTGAGCAGGCCGTGGGCACGCGCGATCGCCGCGATGCGGCCGTCGATCGCCGCCGCGAAGGTTTCCGCCGAGTCACTTGTCTTCAAGGTCTGGGCGACGACCGCCGAGACGATCGCCAGGATGTTCTTCACCCTGTGATCAAGCTCGCCAAGCAGCAACCCCGCCCGCTCCTCGGCCCGGCGACGCTCGTCAATATCCAGCGTGACGGAGATCACGCGGGTGGCGCCCGCGAGAGGGTGCGCGAGCACCGAGACGCAATCTTGCACCCACACCCTCGCGCCATCTCCGCGCACAATACGGTACTCGACCTGGAACGGCTCCCCGTCGCTGTCCGCCTGAGCGAAATAGGCAGCGACGGCGTCGACATCCGCAGGGTCGATGAGATCACGCCGGGTGAGCCGCTGGAGCTCCTCGCCGGACCGCTGGACGATGGTCTCGAACGTGGCGTTGGCCAGCAGGAACCGGCCCGCATGGTCGGTCTCCGTGATCCCCACCGCGGCCTGGTTGACGATGGCGGTGAAGCGGCGCTCGCTGACACGCTGGGCCCGCTCGGCCCTTTTGCGCTCCGTTACGTCGACAAAGGTGATGACAAGGCCGTCGATCACGCGCTCGACGGTCATATACGGCCGGATGCGCATGACGAACCATGCGTCACGGTCGTGAAGTTCGAGTTCGCGCTCTAAAACGCTGAGTTCGCGCAGGACCTTGGCCGCGTCGCGCCGCATGTCGTCATAGACCAGCAGGCTCACAATGTCCGTCAGGGGCCGGCCGCGGTCGCCATCCCGCAGGCTGAAAATGTCGGCCATGCTGGGGGTAAAGTTCTTGATACGAAGACTGTCATCCAGAAAGATCGTCGCGATCTGAGTGCTGTTCAGCAGATTCTGCAGGTCGCTGTTGAGGTTGGATAGCAGGTCGTTCTTCGCCATCATCTCGCCGTTGACGGTTTGCAGCTCCTCATTGATCGATTGCATTTCCTCCTTCGAGGTCTGAAGCTCCTCGTTGGTCGATTGAAGTTCCTCGTTGACCGACTGGTATTCCTCGGCCGAAGACTTCATTTCTTCGTTCGCACTTTCGAGGTCGCCAATCGTCGCCTGCAACTGGCCGCGGGCCGTGTGAAGTTCCTGCTCGGCGGCCAGGGTCCCTTGGCTCCGCGGGCCGCCCTCCACCGCCTCCGCCGGCTCCAGAGCGGCCGTGCGGCTGTCCTGGAACGCGACGACGAAAAGGCCTTCGCCCGCGGCTTCCCGCACCGGCTCGACGATCACGCTCAGCCAGCGTTGCTGACCTTCGATCTGCGCGGACACGTTCTCGACGACCACGCCTTCCCCGGTCTTCATCACCGACTGCAAGGCCGTGCTTACGACGACCCGCAAGCTCCTTCGGAGGTTGGACAGCAGACTGAGGCTGGCGGCGCCCGCCGAGGGCTCAAGATACAGGGCCGCCTCTCCGCCCGAGTAGCGAACGATATTTCTATGACGGTCGACGACGAGGAATACCGGTGAGTGTCTGGCCAGGGCCGCGCGCACGCCGCGATCTACGCGGTCGCTGGCTCCCGGACCAGAGGCTCCGGCAATCCGATTGCCGGGCGCGGATGGCAGGGTGGTCACCGCCAGGGCCGGAAACGCCGTATCTCCATTTTGCTTCTGGAAGATGTGAGCGGCCTTGTCCTTGACGGCGAACAGCTTGTCGTGTCCGCTGACCCCCTCCGACAATCCGAGCAACAGCAGTCCCTCAGGTTTCAGCGCGTAGTGGAAAGTCCGCAACACGCGATCCTGCAGTTCCCCGTCCATGTAGATCATCAGGTTGCGGCACGAGATCAGGTCCAGCCTGGAGAACGGCGGATCCTTGGTCACGTTGTGCACGGAGAAGACGCACATCCCGCGGATCTACCGAATAGGGCAGAACACACCCTCGTCCTCAAAAAACCAACGTTTGAGCCGCTCCGGAGAAATTCCCACGACGCGCTGATAACGGCCGGCTCTGGCGAACTCGATCGCCCTGTCGTCGATATCCGTGCCGAAGATCTGCACATCCAGATTTGCGCCACGCGCGTCGATCAATTCCCGAAGGGTGATGGCGAGGCTGTAGACCTCCTCGCCCGTCGAACAGGCCGGCGCCCAGACCCGCAGGGATGGCCCTTCGGGGCGTTCGATGATGGCTTCCACTGCGACCGCCAGGCTTTGAAAGGCGGCCGGGTCGCGGAAAAACTCGGTCACGCCGATCAGAAGATCACGGAAGAGCAGCTCCGGCTCGGCGGGATCCTCGCGGAGGCGGGTGATATAGTCGGGTACGGAACCTGACTGAATGACCTGCATGCGGCGCTGAATTCGGCGGGTGACCGTCTTGATCTTATAGTTGGAGAAGTCGTGCCCGGTCTTCGTGCGCAGCACCGTCAGAACGGTCGCCAGATGTTCGGCGGCGTCGGTCCGTGTGCCGTCGCTGTCCTTGCGATCGGCCACGAGCGCCAGGTGGTCGCGGTACTCGATCAGCCTGGCCGGCATCTGTTCGACGGGCAGCACGTAGTCGACATGACCTGTCGCCGCCGCGCTCTGCGGCATCCCGACCATCGCCTGGTGATCGAATTCGGCCTGGGCGATCGTCAACCCGCCCGCGTCCTTGACGGCGGCGAGCCCCGCCGAACCATCGTTGCCTATTCCTGACAGCACGATCGAGACGGCGTTCTCTTCCTGATCGTGGGCCAGAGAGATGAACAAGCTATCGATCGGCCGTCGGCTGGAGCGCGGAGGCGCGGGTCTTACAACGAGCAGCCGGCCGTCCTCGACGGTCAATGTGGCGTCGGGCGGGATCACGTGAACCCTGTTGGGTTCGAGACGCATGTCGTGCTCGGCTTCGACCACCGGGATCGGCGAGGCCCTGCCGAGGATCTCCGTCAGCCAGCTCTCGTGGTCGGGAGAAAGGTGCTGCACCAGCACGAACGCCATGCCACTGTCGGCGGGCAAGTGCGCGAAGAACGCCGTAAAGGCTTCAAGGCCCCCGGCGGAGGCGCCGATCCCGACTACGAGATTGGGAGAACCCGAAGCCTCCTGATTTCGACTCATGCCGTTTGAACTCTCGCCGGTGCCTTAAGACGGTATAGCCGAGCCCGGCCGGACATTCGTTGGCAGGCGACAGGACGCTCGCTAGACCCTCCTGACCATTCGCTACAACACGTGTACAATCAAGCGGCAATCAACGTTGGCTATGCCCGCGCCGGAATTCTCACGTTCATACTCCGATAAGCCCGCAGAAAGCACGACTTCAGTCTTACCGGCTCCTCCACAACCTCGATCACCGGGAAGCGCTTGAGGATCTCTTCCCAGATGATCCGCAATTGCATCTCCGCCAGGCGGTTGCCGACGCATCGGTGGATGCCAAAGCCGAACGACAGGTGCTGGCGCGGGCGTTCGCGGCCGATGATGAAGGC
>JANYFU010000232.1 GCA_025359665.1 Caulobacteraceae bacterium | reverse complement strand
GAAGGGGCTTCACGTGGCCTGGTCGGCGCCGACTGGCACCACCGGCCAGTTCGAGGCGTCGCCCGTCGTCTATGGCGGGGTGATGTATATCACCACCTCCTACAACCGGCTGATCGCGCTCGACGCCAAGACCGGCGCGTTTCTCTGGCGCTATGACGTCAAGCTGCCCGACGACCTGCGCCTGTGCTGCGGGCCGGCCAATCGCGGCGTCGCCATCGGCGGCGACCTGGTGTTCATGGCCACCTTGGACGCGCACCTGATCGCCTTCGACCGGATGACCGGCAAGGTCGCCTGGAACGTGCTGCTGGCCGACTACAAGGACGGCTATTCGGCCACCTCCGCGCCACTGATCATCGGCAATCTGGTCTACACCGGCGTCGCCGGCGGGGAATTCGGCGCGGGCGGATTTCTCGACGCCTATGACCTGAAGACCGGCAAGCAGGTCTGGCGGGTCCACACGGTTCCCGGCCAGGACGCCGCGGTCCTGAAAAGCTGGGCCGGAGACTCCTGGAAGTCGGGCGGCGCCCCGGCCTGGACCACCGGCGCCTACGACGCCGAGACCGACACCCTGTTCTGGACGGTGGGCAACCCCTCGCCCGACTGGAACGGCGACACCCGAGCTGGCGACAATCTCTATTCGGACTCGGTGCTGGCGCTCGATCCCAAGACCGGCAAGATGAAATGGTATTTCCAGTTCACGCCGCACGATGTCTGGGATTTCGACGGCAACACCCAGCTGTTCCTGATCGACACGGAATTTGGCGGCAAGCCGGTCAAGGCCATCGCCCAGCCTAACCGCAACGGCTATTTCTATCTGCTGGACCGCACCAACGGGAAATTCCTGCGCGCCACCCAATACGTCGAGCAACTCAACTGGGCCAAGGGCGTCGACGACAAGGGCCGGCCGATGGTCGACCTGGCCGCCCAGCCGCAGGACAACGCCACCAAGCGGGTCTGTCCGTCCAATCTGGGCGGTATGAACGGCTCCTGGTCGGGCGCCTATGACCCGACCACCGGTCTGGTCTACGCGCCGTCGATCGAGGCCTGCCAGACCTATCAGAAAGGGATGGTCACCTACGTGAAGGGTATCCCCTTCATGGGCGGCATGCCCGACACCACCGACGCCAACCAAAGCAAGTCCTATGGTCTGTTGTCGGCGATCGACGTGAAGACCGGCCAGGTGAAGTGGCGCTACCGCGACGCCAAGCCGATGATGTCGGGGGTGGTGACCACCGCCGGCGGCGTGCTGTTCACGGCCAATATGCGCGGCGAGGCCCTGGCCTTCGACCAGGCGACCGGCGACAAACTGTGGTCGTTCCGCATGGGCGGGGCGGCCCGCGGCCAGCCGATCGTCTATGAGATCGACGGCAAGCCCTATGTCGCCATCCCATCCGGCGGCTGGGCCAGCATCGACGGATTCGCCGGCGCCGGATCGATACTGCCCGAGGGCGGTCAGATCTTCGTGTTCTCGCTGGACAAATGACGGTGCGCCGGGCTCTGGCTGAGCCGGGATGAATCAGGACCTGACATGAAGCCAAACCGATTGTTCGTCGCGGCCGCGCTGGCGGCGGCCTGGCTTGTGGGCTCGGCGGGCGCCACGGCGCAAACCGGCGCATCGATAGCCCCGCCGGCCACGGCGGCCACCCCCCGGTTCGATGCACCCAGCGACATCGCCCGAGGCAGGTCGATCTTCATCGGCACCTGCGGCGCCTATTGTCATAAGATCAACGGCGCCAACGGCGACGCGCCCAATCTGTTCGACTGCGACTGGCTACATGGCGGGTCTGACGACGAGGTCTTCCACACCATCAGCCATGGCGTATCCGGCACGCGGATGGTGGCGTTCGGCGGCGCAATTCCCGACGAGGACATCCGGCGGATTGTCGCCTATTTGAAATCAGCGTCTCAATGTAAGAAATAGCGGCGCTCGGAATCAGGCTGGCGGTTCAGGATCGGCCCCACCGTCGCGGAGGAACCACAGGGTGCGCAGACCGTACGTGAAATTTTTGACGGGCGTTGGCCTGACGGCCGCGTGCCTCGGCCTGGCGGCCTGGGATGGTGGCGGAGGCCACGTCGATGGCCAAAGGCTGCTGGCCGCGGGATCCGACAATCAGAACTGGTTGCTGACCGGGCGGACCTATGCCGATCAGCGGTTCAGCCCGCTGA
>JANYFU010000221.1 GCA_025359665.1 Caulobacteraceae bacterium | reverse complement strand
GGCGGCTGGGTGATCGGCGATCTCGAGACCCATGACGCCCATTGCCGGCGACTGGCCAGCTATTCGGACACCAAGGTCCTGGCGGTCGACTACCGCCTGGCTCCGGAGCACCCGTTTCCCGCCGGCCACGACGACGCCCTGGAAGCCACCCGCTGGGTGTTCGACCACGCCGCCGAGATCGGCGTGGATCCGGCCCGAATCGGCGTCGGCGGCGACTCCGCCGGCGGCAACCTGGCCGCCTCGGTGGCCATCGACATGCGCGAGGATGCGGCCCGGCGCTTGAAGTTCCAGCTGCTGATCTACCCGGCCCTGACTCCGGCGGAACCCACCGGTTCTCGCCTTGAGCTCGACGGGCCGGTGCTGTCGACCGCGGTGATGGCGTTCTTCGAAAAGTCGCTGGCCCATGCCGATCACCCCGACTGGCTGCGGGCCGCCCCAGCACAGGTAGAGGATCTGACAGGCCTGCCGCCGGCCATGGTGGTGACCGCCGGTTTCGACCCGTTGCAGGACGAGGGCCGGGACTATGCGCTGGCGTTGATCGATGCCGGCGTGCCGGCCAACCACCTCCACTATTCGGCCCTGGTGCACGATTTCTACATCATGGGCGACGTCTCGCCCGCCGTGGTCCTGGCGGCCAAGGAAGCCGGGGCTGCGATCAAGGCGGCGCTTTAGGACGCTGAGGGGTTGGGCCGCCTCGCCAGGCTGGAGACCCCTCCACCGCTTCGCGGTCCCCCTCTCCCAAAAGGGGAGGAGAAGGGCGTCTCACTTTCCCTTTGGGGGAAGTCCCCGAAGGGGGATGGGGGTTCCAGCTTGGCGACGTGGCCCAACCGCCAAATACTTTACCCCAGCCCGCGCCGCGCCCGGGCCTGGACCAGCACCGCGCCGCCGGCCAGCACGGCCAGCAGCGAACCGGCGATCACCGCCGCGCGGAGCTGGCCCTGGACGCCTAAGTCGGCGGGGCTGAAGGCCAGGGCGCCGATGAAAAAGCTCATGGTGAAGCCGGCGCCGCAAAGCAGGGAGACCCCGAACAGTTCCAGCCAGTTGGCCCCCATCGGACGCCGGCCGAGCCGGAACGCCACCGCCAGGGCCGAGAACCCCAGGACACCCAAGGGTTTGCCCACCAGCAAGCCCAGGGCGACGCCCAGGGGCATCGGGCCAAACAGACCCTTCCAGCCCAGATCCGCCACGGAGAAACCGGCGGACACGAAGGCGAACAACGGCAGCACGCCATAGGCGACATAGGGGTGGAGGCCGTCCATGAAGGTCTTCAGCACGCTTTGCTGGTCGGCCCGCCGCGCGCCGATCGGCACGGTCAGGGCGCAGGCGAAGCCGGCGACCGAGGTGTTGACGCCCGACTGCAAGGTGAAGGCCCAGACCACCACGAACCCCGCCGCATAGATCAGCCGGGGCGCGGTCTTCCACCGCGACAGCGTGGCCAGGCCGCCAAGGGTGAGCAAAGCGCCGGACAGCGACACCGGGTGGATGGGGGTGGAAAACAGCAGGCCGATCAGAACGATCGCGCCCAGATCGTCCGCCACCGCCAGGGTCAGCAGAAACAGCCGCAGGGAGTCGGGCAACCGTCGGCCGAACACCGCCAGGGCGGCCAGGGAAAAGGCCACGTCCGTCGGCGTGGGTATGGCCCAGCCCGCTGGCGATCCGCCGGCCCTGGCGTTGACGGCCAGATAGACCAGGGCCGGCCCGATCATGCCGCCGGCCGCCGCGAAGATCGGCAGGGCGAGGCGCCGGGGCGAGGAGAATTCGCCCCGCAGCACCTCGAACTTGATCTCCAGGCCGACTACCAGAAAGAACACCGCCATCAGGCCATCGCGGGTCCAGCTGAGCATGCTGCGGGTCTGGTCGAAGGCGCCGAAGCGGATCGGGAACGGCGTGTCGATGAAGGTGAAATAGGCCTCGGAGGCCGGCGAATTGGCCATGATCACGGCGGCCAGCGCGGCGAGGGCCAGCAGGGCGCCGGCGCCGGACTCGGTCTTCAGGAACGCGAGGGTGGACGGCCTGGCCATGGGGTTCGGCTACCACGCCGGAGCCTTTCCCGAGAAGGCTAAAGCGACCGGCGCCTTGCCGCCGCCGCCTGGGTGCGGCAACGGTGAACAATGCCCGTCTCATCCGACTATCGCCCCGATCCGAGGTTTCACGCGCTGTGGGCGGGCCCGTCGGGCGATGAACTGGCCGACGCGGTGTCGCCGGCGGACTTTCCCAGCCGGATCATCCGGTTTCGCAATGACCGGGCGGCGGCGACCGTGGGCCTGGCCTCGCTCGACGACGCGGAATGGCGCGCGCATTTCGCCGCGTTCGAGCCCCTGCCCGGGAACCAGCCCCAGCCGCTGGCCATGCGCTATCACGGCCACCAGTTCCGAAGTTACAACCCCGACCTCGGCGATGGCCGGGGTTTCCTGTTCGCCCAGTTGCGCGAAACGGCGACCAACCGGCTGCTGGATCTCGGCGCCAAGGGCTCGGGCCAGACACCGTGGTCCCGGGCCGGGGACGGGCGCCTGACGCTAAAGGGTGGCGTGCGCGAGGTCCTGGCGACGGCGATGCTCGAAGCGTTGGGGGTCCCGACCTCGCGGTCGTTCTCCCTGGTCGAGACCGGTGAGGCGCTGGAACGAAGCGACGAGCCCAGCCCGACGCGCGGCGCGGTGCTGACCCGCCTGTCGCACAGCCATATCCGCTTCGGGACCTTCCAGCGCCACGCGGCGCTGGAGCGGCCGGCGATCATCAGCCTGCTGATCGATCACGTGATCGAAAGCTACTACCCCGAGCTGGCCGGCGCCAACAATCCGGCCGCCGGGCTGCTGACCGCCGTGATCGCCAAAAGCGCGGCCCTGACCGCCCGCTGGATGGCCGCGGGCTTCGTCCACGGCGTGCTGAATACCGACAATATGAACATCAATGGCGAGAGCTTCGACTACGGCCCCTATCGTTTCCTGCCCCGCAATGACCCGAATTTCACCGCCGCCTATTTCGACCATTCAGGGCTCTATAGCTTCGGCCGCCAGCCGGAGGCGGTGTTCTGGAACCTGCGCCAGCTGGCCGGAGCGTTCAGCCTGGTCAGCGACACGGAGCCGCTGGTGGACGCGCTGAACGGCTTCGGGGCCGCCTATCGCGACGCCCTGGCCGGCGCCCTCGTCGAGCGGCTGGGGGTAAAGACGGTTTCGCCCGACGCGGATATCGACCTGGCCAACGCCGCCTTCCGCGCCCTGGCCGAAGGTGGCGAGGCGCTGCGGTGGGAGCC
>JANYFU010000217.1 GCA_025359665.1 Caulobacteraceae bacterium | reverse complement strand
AACTCAGTCTGATGCTGCTGTATGGGCAAATGTCGACCGCCTTGAGAACCCGGATCATCCATGCCGTGAACACGGTGAACATCCCCGGCCCGCCCGCCACGGCGGCCCAGATCAATACCGCCCTGGCACAACGAGTCTATCTTGCTGTGTATTTCACGCTCGCCGCGCCTGAATACTTGGTACAAAGGTAATCGCGATATGATCGCCCTCAATCAGACCCGCCGCGACCTTCTGCGCGCCGGCGGGGCCCTGTCGGTCCTGGGCGCCGGGGCGCCGCTCGCGCTGCAATTGGCCGCCGCCTCCACCGCAGCCGCGGCCACGGCGGGCGACTACAAGGCGCTGGTGTGCATCTTCATGCTCGGCGGAAACGACGGCCACAACACCGTCCTGGCCACCGACGCCGACACCTGGGGCCGGTATAGTACGGCTCGGTCCGGCGGCGTCACGCCCATTGCGCTGATGCCGGTGGGGACGGCCCCGACCCCGCCGCCCGCGCCGGGCGCCGACATGACGCCGGCCAACTGGGGCGGCGTCCTGCCGATCGTTCCGAAGACGCCGCAGCCCATCCCTGCGGGAACCAATGCGACGTCGCGCTCCTTCGCGGTCCACCCCTACATGCCCGAGGTGCAGTCGCTGTTCGCCGCCGGCCGGCTGGCGGTGATGGCCAATGTCGGCCCCCTGTTGCAGCCGGTCGCCAAGGCCCAGTATTCACCGAACAGCCCGCTGCTCCCCGTGAACCTGTGCTCGCATATCGACCAGCAGACGTTCTGGCAGTCCGCCTATGCCGCGCAGGGCGACCAGGGGGGCTGGGGCGGCGCCGTGGCCGACCTGCTGGCCGGGCTGAACCCCGCGAACTCGCCCTACACATCGATTTCCCTGACCGGCGGAGCGTTATTTCTCCGTGGCCTGCGAACCGGGCAGTACGCCATTTCTCCCGGCCCCCTGCCCGCCACGACGATCACCGCGCTGCAAAGCCCGACGACCAACGGCAACGCGCCCACCGACCCGGCCGATTTGAGCGCGGTGATTCAGGACACCAGCGCGCTCAGTCAGTTCGCCAACGACTACGCCGGCATGGTCACCCAGTCGATCGCCTCCGCCACCTACGTCAACACGGCGGTCGCGGCGTCTCCCCAGGTCCTCGCTCCGCCCCCATATAAGAGCCCGTTCAGCGGCGTTTCGAGCCTCAATCCGCTCGCGGCCCAGCTCCAGGGCGTCGCGGCGATGATCGCCGCCGCGCCCCAGATGGGCATACGGCGGCAGGTGTTTTTCGTCGTCCAGGATTCCTACGACAACCACAACTATCAGAACACCGTGCAGCCCGACCTGCTGGGGCAGCTCTCGCAGGCCCTGGCCTATTTCGACGCGGCCCTGCGCAACGTCGGCGGCGCCGATATCAGCGGCGCGGTGACGACGTTCACCGCCTCGGAATTCGGTCGGACCCTGACGTCGAACGGCACGGGCACCGACCACGCCTGGGGCTCCCATCACTTCGTCATGGGCGGCGCGGTCAAGGGCGGCGACATCTATGGCGTCTACCCGACCATCGGCATCGACTCGAGCTCATTCAACAACCCGGACATGGTCGGCGACTATCTGATCCCGACAACGGCGATGGATCAATACGCCGCCACCCTGGGCGCCTGGCTCGGCGTGGCGTCAACCGACCTGAACACCATCTTCCCCAACCTGTCGAAATTCACTCCGACCAACCTCGGGTTCGTCTAGCCGGTCGTCGCCGCCCCGCTCATGTCCGGGATTAGACACGCCGTGTCGTATTCCGCCTTCAGGCGCCCGACGAGTTCGGCCACCGTCGGCACATCGTGGATCAGGTCGATCCCCTGCCCGGCGCTCCACACATTCTTCCAGGGCGTGACGCCCTCGGGCAGATGGTCGTGGCGCATGCCGCGGCCGAGCGGCTCGGGCAGGTCGTCGGGATCGAGGCCGGCCATCCGTATGGATTCCACCAGCCAGTTGGCCGGCACCCCCGCCACCTTGCCGGTATAGCTGAGCCCCGACGAGGTCTGGCTGACCAGCAGATCCTTGTAGGCGGCCGGCGCGTCCGATTCGCGCGTGGCGATGAACCGCGTGCCCAGATAGGCGAGGTCGGCGCCCAGGATCTCGGCGGCGCGGATGGTGGCGCCGTCCGACACCGCGCCGGCCAGGACGATGATACCATCGAAGATCGCCCGCGCCTGGCGGATCAGCGACAGATGGCTGAGGGTTCCCGAATGCCCTCCCCCGCCGGCCCCGATGCAGATCAACCCGTCGACGCCGGCGGCGATCGCCTTCTCGGCGAAGCGGATCGAGGTGACGTCGTGCATCACCTTCAGGCCGGCGTCGTGGGCCCGGCGCGCCATGTCGGTGGGATCGCCGCCGACGGTGATCAGCAGTTTCACCCCACAGCGCGCGAACAGCTCGAAATGGACCTTCAGCTCCGCGTCGGGGAAACGCGTCGGCAGATTGACGGCGATCGGCGCGGCCCGGCGGCCGGTCGCCCGCTCGTGGGCGTCGAGGTCGGCGCGGATGCCGGTCAGCCAGGCTTCGAAGGTCTCGAAATCCCGGGCGTTCTGGCGCGGCAGGCCGCCGATCACCCCGGCCTTGCACGCCTCGCGGACCAGGTCCGGCCCGGTGACCAGGAACATCGGCGCGCAGACGGCCGGCAGCACCAGAGAAGCGCGCAGGTCGGGGTCGAGGGCCATCGGTGGTGTCCTGGACTGGAGGCGAAGCTCGCGCCCTCATGCCGCGCCGGGCCTTTCGCGGCAAGCGCCTGGCTATGCTAGAACTGGCCACATGAGCCTGATCCTCTTCACCCATCCCGACATGCTGGGCCATATCGCCGGCCGCGCCCATGTCGAACAACCGGACCGGCTGCGCGCGGTGACGGGGGCGCTGGATGACGCCATTGGGCTGGATCTGGATCGCCGGCTCGCGCCCGAGGTCTCCACGGAGGATCTGCTGCTGGTGCATCCGGCGAGCTACGTCGAGCGCATCGCGGCGGCCGCGCCCAGCAACGGCTTCGTCAAACTGGACCCCGACACCGGCATGTCGCCGGGCTCGCTCATCGCCGCGCGCCGGGCGGCCGGCGCGGTCGTCGCCGCGGTCCGCGCCGTGGCCGCCGGCGCGGCGCAGCGGGCGTTCTGCGCCGTGCGTCCGCCGGGCCACCACGCCGAGCCCGAGGCGTCGATGGGCTTCTGCCTGTTCTCCAACGTCGCCGTCGCCGCCCGCGTGGCCCAGGGACTGGGCTACGCCAAGGTGGCGGTGGTGGATTTCGACGTCCACCACGGCAACGGCACCCAGGCGGCGTTCGAGGCCGACCCCAGCCTGTTCTTCGCCTCGATCCACCAGTGGCCGCTCTATCCGGGCACCGGCGCGCCGTCGGAGACCGGCGTCGGCAACATCGTCAACACCACGGTCGCGCCGATGGCGCCCCGGGCGACCTGGCGGGCCGCGTTCGAGAGCCTGATGCCAAGCCTCGACGCCTTCGCCCCCGACCTGATCCTGATCTCGGCCGGGTTCGACGCCCATACGCGCGACCCGCTGGCCGAGCAGGCGCTGGAGGCGGAAGACTTCGCCTGGGCGACGCGCGCGATCGCCTCGGTGGCGCGGTCGCGTTGCGGCGGGCGAGTAATCTCATCACTCGAAGGCGGCTACGACCTCGAGGCGCTGGGACAGTCGGCGTTGGCGCATGTGCGGGCGCTTGGCGAGGGGTAGGATGTCGGTGGGATAGGATTGATCCTCCGCCCGCGGTTGCCTATCTTGACGATAGGACGCACACAGGATGTCGCCATGCTCAGCCAATTTCTCGCGGATGTTACCGACCCGGGGTGCGGAGGCCTGGCGCCCGAGCGGGTCGGCGTCGCGCTGAGGATGAGCGTGGCCGACATGGCGCGGGTGACGCGCCTGCACCGCAACACCCTGACCCGCCGGCCGCAGTCGCCGTCGGTGCAG
>JANYFU010000120.1 GCA_025359665.1 Caulobacteraceae bacterium | reverse complement strand
AGTTCTACAAAGCGTGAGCCACTATGTCGCATCGTGCTTTTGGTTCGAACGTCATACCGTAATTGAGTTAACTCGAAGAGCGTTAGACGGGGGTCTGAGTCTCTAGGACAGTTAAGCGGCTCTGCTTTGTCGGCGTGGTCGCGACGAGAATCTGTGTGTGCGTGTATCGAGCTATATTAATATTTAATAGAGGCCAATATAATGCAACAATCGTCATTTTTAGAGGTTTTCGTCCTGGCGGAGCGCCTTCACCGCCAATTTCTGGAGGTTATACAGGCCCAGCTGGACGCCCTACAAATCAGGGATATTAACAATGTCCGGGCATTAATATTGCTCAATATCGGTGATTCGGAGATGACAGCGAGTGAGTTGTTGTGGAGGGGCTGCTATCTCGGCTCCAACGTGTCCTACAACCTCAAGAAGCTGACGGAATCGGGGTATGTCGTACAAACGCGCTCGGACCACGATCGGCGCGTGATCATGGTTCGCAACTCCAAGAAGGGCGCCGACCTGTGCGCCAGGCTCCAGGAGATGAACGACCACTATCTGGACACGCTCCGCGATGGCGCACTGAGCCGCGAGGACATCACCAAGTGCAGCAAAACGCTGCGCGGCCTCCAGCAGATGTGGAGCCGGGCCGGAGAGGCCAGCGCCAACCTCGGCGGCCGGATCCAGCCGTTCGACGTCGCCGCCGACCAGGAAGACGCGCCGTCGGTGATCGCCGGACGTTTTGACGGCGCCGATGCGGAGCGGGGGCGGGGCGATGGCTTCGAGCACGTTCCGGCGCTCCACGCCCTCGGCGCGACATCCTTGAATGGCCGACAATCCCGCGTCGCCTAATTCCAGAGCGACTGGTATCAGGACACAGTGATTTTACTATACCGAGATATTTGCACAAAAAGGGGATTTCGAATCGTCTAATATTTCATAACGGGCTTCATTACTAAGCCTTTGTTCTAACTTAAACTGAAGATCATACTGCAAGAACCGGCCTCAAGGCGACACTGCCTTGAGGCCTTTTGCTGTGACGGCGGTGTGGCCGCACCGAGTCGCCGGGTCGTTCGTCACCCCTCGCCACCGGACCGCGGCCGTCTCGCCCGCAATGCCCCGTGGGGTCGTCAGGGTGGTGAGGAAGGTCGCGGGCGAGGACACCCGCGTACCGGGCGCGACGTGAAAGGAGGCCACGCCGGATCGGTTGGTGGGCGGGTCGTGACACCTTCCCACCGGATCGCGGGCGTCTCGCCCGCAAAGCTTGGTGGGGGCGTCGGGGACGTAAGGAAAGTTACGGGAGAGGACGCCCGCGCTCCGGGCTCCCGGCGCGTGGGCGTCTACCAGATCCCGGGGATCAGTCGCGCCGTGCGGCGGGCATAGTCGCCGTATTCTGGAAACACCGATTGCAGCAGCGTTTCCTCATAGCGCATCCGGCGGATCTGCAGCGCGAGATGAACCAGCATGAAAGGAATGGCCGCATACCAGGCGACATGGATCAAAACGCCGACGATAGCGACTTCCTCGGCCAGATAGAGCGGGTGCCGCACGATTCGGTAAGGTCCGCCGGTGATCAGAGTCCGAGCCTGAGGCGCAATGCTGAATGACCGCCCCAGAAAGGCGATGGCCAGGATGATCATCAAGCTACCCAGGAGCGTGATCGCCGCGGATAGTAGTTCGATCGCCGGTGAGGCTGTCGCCTGGGGCAGGAACGCGATCACCCAGACCCCGTAGGTTCCAAGCAGGGAAATCGTCACCGGCAAAAGTCCCTCCGACCTGGCCACCGGCGAGCGTCGGGCCAGCATCAACCAGGCCTGGACCAGGAAGAAGGCCAGGGTGCAGACGCGGGATACAAGAGGCGCCCAGTCCGCAAAGGCGCGATCCCCGGGATGGATGGCGTGCGCCATGGCCGCCAGCGGCTGAGCGTAGAACAACGTCAGCAACGTGAACCACAGGCAAGCCGCCACGCGTCCCAAGATCGCGAAGGTTTCCGGTCGCGCCTCGTCGGGAGCCTTGCGGGCGCGGATGAATGAAGCCAGGGGCGCCATCGGCGCGGAGCTAGCGGCTTTCATCGGATATTCCTTTCAGGGGAGACCGGGCCTTTCAGGGGAGGCCGGGTTTTCAAGGCAGGCAAGCCATGGCGGTCAGGGTGACCGTGCTCGGAAACAGGTTGATCATCACGAATGGGTAGACGAAGGACGCATTGACCTGGTGACCACAGGTCGCGGTCGTCGAGGTGAAGGCGGTCGCCGGGATGTAGTTCGGCGAGATTTCGTTGGCGGCGTAGGTGGTGATCTGGCTGGCCGTGCCGCAGGTCGACGGCGTCACCGACGCACATCTGGCGGCTTCCTGAACCGCGAAATTCAGCGCGCCCTCGGTCCAGACCATGCGGCCGAACTCCATGCAGCCGAACAGCATCAGAAACAGCGTGGGGGCGATCAGGGCAAACTCGATGGCCGTGGTTCCACGGTTGTCGAGCCGCCACGCATTGTGACGACGCCTGATCCTTCCTGTGTCTGACTTCGGCATGGGCTTTGAAATCGTTTCGCTCAATTATCCGCTGGATCAGCGTTGACGTAACAAACGCCGAGCAATATCTTGTAAAATTCAAACTTGAATTGTAAATAAATGGATATTATGCGATAAAATGTCGCCACTATGAGCAATCTTTCCGCTTGTTCAAAACAATAATCAAGGATTTTATCCACGGAATCGCTGATATTCCAACATGTGTCTGAACAGGATCGCCATTCGTGCTCGAAATCGAGACCTTCATCGCCGTGGTGGTGGGTAGCGGGCTTTGCGTTGCCATCGGCTATTTCATAGAGCAACGCCGCGACCGCTCACCCCGCGCGACCTTGTTCAATATGGCCTGTTTCGTCCCAGCGTCATTCCTCCAGGGCTTGCTGTCGCCACTCATCGCCGGGGTTACCGTACTGGTAGTCAACGCGCTTGGTGGCGGGGTGATCGTGCTGCCTAGCCGCGGCTGGGGTTTGCCGGTGGGAGCCGTGATCTATGTCGTGGCCATGGACGGTATGGAATACTTGTTTCACCGGGCGCAGCATAAGATTCCGGCGCTGTGGTCGATGCACGCGCTGCACCACAGTGACGCGACGTTCAACGTGTCTACCACAGTTCGTCATTTTTGGGCGGATAGATTATTGAAAATGCTGACTATTTATTTGATTTCTGGGTGTATATTTAGAGTTTCTCCAGTCATATTGACGATATATAGTGTTTTTTGCTACTATAATTATGTGCTTCATCTCGATGTCGGGTTGGCGTTTGGCCGCTGGTCGTGGTTGTTGAATGCGCCCCGATATCATCGCCTGCACCACTCCCGCTTGCCGGGAGACGAGAATTGCAATTTCGCGGCGCTGCTGCCGATTTTCGACGTTCTTAGTGGCGCCTACCGCAGGCCACTGCCCGGCGAGCACCCACCTACCGGTCTGGCGGACGAGCCGGGTCCGACCAGCGTGATGGAGGCCATGGTCTGGCCCCTGCGCGGTCTGCTTGGGAGACGGTTGGGAGAAGTTTGAAGGCCGAGGCGCGGGTTTCTTGGATCGCGGGCGTCCTCGCCCGCCTCTGGCTTTTTTCTTGACTTCACAAGAGGTTGCGGGCGAGGACGCCCGCGATCCGGCCAATAGGAAAACCCCTTAAAATTTGATCAAAATGCGTGAAAAAACCAAACTATAATTGTCAACTAATGTAACAATTGATCTCTTTGAGATGTATATTCCGGTTGAAAAGGTAAAAATAACAGTCATTGTGACGTTGCGTATCAACCACTCCAAAACGGGGATTTACTCATGAACTATATCACTGCTCTTAAGAAACTGGGCTCCAATCAAGACGGAGCCACTGCTATTGAATATGGCCTGATCGCCGGCCTGATCGCCGTCGTCATTATCGGCACCGTGACCACCCTCGGCACCAGCCTGTCGACCGGCTTCGGCACCATCCAAGGCAAGGTCAGCACGGCCATGACGCCGGCCGCCTAATAACGATTGCCGGAGTGGTGGTGGAGCTAACCTTATCGTACGCGACATTGCCGCTCCGGACTATCGTTATATTTTGCAAATCATCGCGACTGTATTGGTAAAATTAGTATATATTCAAAATATAATTTCGATATCACAGTATAATTTGACACACTGAAGTCGTTTATGACTTTAGACGGTCGCGATGATTTTTGCATCCCTTCCGCCATCCAGATCAAGGATATTGAAAATGAAAACGCTTATTGCGCTCTTCAAAGACCAAGATGGCGCCACAGCCATCGAGTACGGCCTTATCGCCGGCCTGATCGCGGTGGTGATTATCGGCACCGTGACACTGCTCGGAACCAGCCTGAGCACCGGATTTGGAAGCGTGGGCGGTGACGTCGACACGGCCATGGCGCCCTCGTCCTAATCGGCGGCGTCTTTCCAAACAACAGTATGCGGGGCAGGGGCGGCGGCCGATGGAATCTCACCGTATCCATCCATCGGCGACACCCCTTGTCCCGCCTTGTTTTTCCCCGCGAGGCTAATCAATGCTGTCCCTTACCGGCTTTGCGATGACCGGAATCCTGGCGCTGGCGACGGGCGCTCTTGCCTGGGGCGCGGTGGTGGATGTCCGCCGCTACATTATTCCAAACGTAATTTCAGCGACCGTGGCGGGAAGTTTCCTGCTGATGGCGGCTTTCATGCCGCCGACGTTCGTCATCGGCGGCCTGCTCACCGGCCTCGCGGTCCTGGCGGTCGGCGTTTTCATATTTGCCCGAGGTTGGATGGGCGGCGGCGACGTCAAGCTCCTGGCGGCGACATGCCTTTGGGCGGGGCCGTCAATGCTGGCGCCTTTCGCCCTGGTCACATCCATGGCTGCCGGCGCGCTGGCACTGGTCATTCTCTCGCCGGTCGGAAAGTTGTTGCCGATACATCCTTCCGTCTCGATCAGCGATGCGCGGCCGATGGGTCGTCAGCCGATGCCGTTCGGCGTCGCCATTGCCGTCGGGGGCCTGTGGGTGATCCTTCAGCACTTCACCGCGATCCGATGACTTCGTTCCGAGGGATTTGAAGTATCGTGCCCAGGCGTCTCATCTTCATCGTCTTCGCCCTGCTGCTTGCCGCCGGCGCGTTTTTCCTCGCCCAGCAATGGCTTCACGGCCGACCCGCCCCGACCACCGGACAGGCTGTCGCCGCCGCCCCGGCTTCGGTGCGGGTCATGGTGGCCAAGGCAGACCTGCCGGTCGGCTCCATCCTGACGGCCGACTCGGTGCGCTGGCAGGACTGGCCCGGCGATGACGCGCCGGCCGACTATATCGTCCTCGGCCGAGGACTAGCGCCCAACTTGGCAGGCTCGATCGTGCGGGTCCATCTGGTGGCTGGCGAACCGGTCATTCCCAGCGAAGTGGCTCGCACCGGGGACAAGAGCGCGATGGCGGCGATGCTGTCGCCGGGAACGCGGGCTATGACCATCAGCGTCAACGCCGCTACCGGCATCGCGGGCTTCCTGGCCCCTGGCGATCACGTCGACGTGATCGTCACCATGTCCGTTCCGACAAAGGGCGGGCAGGGCACACCGCGCCGCGTCAGCCAGACCATTCTCAGCAATCTGCGTATCGTCGGGATCGACCAGGCCTTCAGCGACGAGAAGAAGGGTGACCCAAAGGCGCAGACGCCGCCGAAAACGGTCAGCCTGGAGGTCACGCCAAAACAGGCCGAAATTCTCGCCGTCGCCAACGACCTGGGTGTGATCAATCTGTCCCTGCACAGCCTGGCCTCGCGCGACGAAGGCGATCGCGCCGCCCCGGTCACCCAGACCTGGGACAGCGACGCAACCCACGGCGTCTATGTCCACCCCGCAGAGGCTATTGACCCGAAGCCCGCGATACAGGCTGTCGGCGTCCCTCATTTCGAGCGGCGGGTGTTTGTCGTCAGGGGCGACGGCGCCGGCGTCGAAGTGCCGATCCCGGGCCGGCCGAAACCGGCAGGAGCAACTCAGTGAACCCTACCCCAGCCCTTTTCTGCTTCGCCCTGGCCGTTCTATCGAGCGTCGCCCCGCCCGCCGTCGCGGCCGATGCCGGACCGGAACGCTCTCACATCAACCTCGGCGTGGCCAAGGGGCGAATGATCCGCTTCGCCGCCCCGGCCTCGAGCGTGTTCATCGGTGATTCCAAAATCGCCGACGTGCAGGTGAAATCGCCGACCACGGTCTATCTCATCGCCAAGGCGCCCGGGGAAACCACCCTGATGGCGCTCGATGACCATGACGAGCTGCTGGCCGATTTCGACGTGGACGTCGACTACGATACTACCCAGCTGCAGCGGGACCTGAAGCGTCTGCTGCCCGACAGCGACATCACCGTCAGCACGACCAACAACACCGTGGTGCTGTCCGGGGCGGTGGCGACGGCGGCCGAGGCTGAAACGGCCAAGACCATCGCGGCGCGATTCGTGCCTGACGCCGATCACCTGATCAACACCATGCGCGTCGACGCGCCCAACCAGGTCAATCTGCGGGTGCGGGTGGTCGAAGTGTCCCGCGATATCATCAAGGCCTTCGGCGTGAACTGGAGCAATGTCCCCCAGGACGGCCAGTTCGCGTTCGGCGCAGCCACCGGCATCGGCGGCATCACCGAATCCAGTCCCATCCTCCAAGGCCTGAATAAACTCGGCGTGGGATTCAAGAATGGCGCATTGGATTTGAGCGTGGTGATCGACGCCCTGGACAGTGAAGGCCTGGTCACCGTGCTGGCCGAGCCGAACCTGACCGCGGTGTCCGGCGCGCCGGCCAGTTTCCTGGCGGGTGGCGAATATCCGATCCCAGTACCTCAGGGACTGAGCGGGATCACCATCGAGTACAAGAAATTTGGCGTCAGCCTGGGTATGGTGGCGACGATCACCGACGGCGGCCGGATCAATCTGGCGGTGAAACCCGAGGTCAGCGAGCTGTCGAACACCGGGGCGGTCACCCTCAACAACGTTACCATCCCGGCCTTGACCACCCGGCGGGCGGAAACCACGGTCGACCTGGCCAGCGGCCAGAGCTTCGCCATCGCCGGGCTGATGCAGAACAACATCCAACACACGCTGCAGAAGTTCCCGGGCCTGGGCAACCTGCCGGTGCTGGGGACGTTGTTCCGGTCGGACCGGTTCGAGCGCAACGAGACCGAGCTGGTGGTCATCGTAACGCCCTACATCGTGCGCCCCGCGTCGGGTCGGCTGGCCGTGCCGACCGACGGCTATGTGGCCCCGACCGACAAAGCCCGAATCCTGCATGGGGCGGACTACACCCAGGCCCCGCCGACAGTCGTTAGCGCCGTTCCGAAAGGCTCCCGCCCATGATCCTCCATGCAAGAACGTCCTGGGCCAAAACATCGGGGACCCTGATGGTTCTGGCGCTGTGCCTGAGCGCCTGCGCCACGGCGCGTCAACCAGCGCCCGCCTCTCCCTACGCCTCCGTTCCCCACGGCGTGGTGGTCACCTTTGAGAAGCGGACGTTGGCGGTCCACTACGCACCGGGCGCCGAGTCTCCCGACGCCAGCCAGATCGCCGCGCTGAACGTGCTGTTCGCGATGGGAGACCTCGGGCGGGGCGACGTCGTGGTGATCGAGCGGTCGCCAAGCCAGCTTGCCCAGGCGCGCGCGATGGCGTTGCTGTCCGGCCTGTCCCGCGAGGGACTGGTGGTGTCGCTGGCGGTATCGGCAAGCGTGTCCGATGGGGAATTGCGCCTGCAAATCGAACATGCGGTGGCCACCGCGCCCGACTGCCCTAACTGGACCAAGCCGCCCGGCGATGATTTCGACAACACCCTGCACAGCGACTTCGGGTGCGCGACGGCGATGAATCTGGCTGCCATGGTCGCCAACCCGCGCGATCTTCTGGCCGGACACGCGATGGGCGGGGTGGTGGGCGACGCCGCCCTGGTGGCTATGCACACCTATCGTAAAGGCAAGGCGATCGACAGCGGGAGTTCCAGTGCGGCGCCCGGCGCCGCCACCTTTACGGTAACCCCAGGCGCGAGCACCACCCAGTGACCGCCGCCGCCATGATCGACGGACCCCTCGCCGGCGTGACACCCGCCTCGAATGGCCAGTTCCTGGCCGTGGTCAACGACGCCATAACGCGCGAGACTGTGAAGACCGCCGCCCTGCAAATGGGCTGGCAGAACCCGAAGGTTCGTGAAGGCGGGGCCGACGCGGCGCTGAAACTGATCCAGAGCACGGCGGTCCCGGGCTTTCTGCTGGTGGATATCAGCGACAGCGACGATCCTCTGCTGGCGATGAGCGCCTTGGCCGGCTTCTGCGGCGGCGAAACCCATGTACTGGCTATCGGCATGCTCAACGATGTCGCGCTCTATCGCCGGTTGATCGAAATGGGTGTCTCCGACTATCTGATCAAGCCGGTATCCAGCCAAGCGGTCATGGCCGCGATCCAGACGGCGACGCGCGACGAGCCTCGCCCGGCGGCGCGGCCGACCTCGGCCCGCCAAGTCGCGATGATTGGCGCCCGTGGCGGCGTGGGGACCACGACCATCGCCCTGTCGGTGGCCTGGATCCTGTCGCAGCAACAGCAGCAGGTGGTGCTGGTCGACCTGGATCTGCACTTCGGCAGCTTGGCGTTGAGCCTCGATATCGAGCCTGGCCGGGGCTTTCGCGAAATCCTCGGCAGTCCAGACCGCATCGATAGCCTGCTGATCGGCGCGGCCATGACCAGCGCGGGGGATCGCCTGCGGATCCTAGGCGCCGAGGAGCCCCTCGAGGACACACTGAACCTCGGTAACGATGGCCTGGCCACGTTATTGACCGATCTGACCACCAGCGTGGACTGTATCGTGGTGGACCTTCCTCGGTCCCTTGGTCCTATGACGCGCCATGTGCTTGGCGTGGCCGATGCGATCGGGATCGTCACCGACCTTTCCCTCCCGGCCATGCGTGACACCCAGCGGCTGATCGGGTTGATCAAGGCTATTCGCGAGAACGCGAGGCTGTTCGTGATCGTCAACCGGATGGGTGGCGTCGCGGGAGAGGTCAGCCGCGCGGACTTCGAGCGCGGCATCGGCGCCAAGATCGCCTATGCCATACCCTTCGACGCCAAGGCGGCCGTGGCGGCGGCCGAGCGCGCCAAGCCGCTCGTCGAGGTGGCGCGCCAGCCCAAGACCGTCAGTGAACTGCATGGCCTGGCGGTTGGGCTACTGGGCGCGGAGGAGAAGCCCGCGTCGCCGCCAACCCTGCTGCGGCGGATTCTGGGCAAATGAGCCCGCCGGGCGGCCGGGAAGGCGAAAATCGCCTGCAAAGACGCATCGACTCTCTCGCCGCCCGCGCTGGCGCGTCCTCGCCGCTGGCCGGCCACGCGGAGCGTCCGCCAGGCGTGATCGCCTCGTTTCGACGCGTTGGGCCGGGTCTCGGCGACGCCGGGGCCGCCGAACCGCCACCGCTATCGCTTCCGATTGGCCTTCCGGAACCGACTCCGGAACTCACGATCTTCCCGGCTCCCTCCACCACGGGCCTCGCCGGTATCGATGAGGCGGTGCCGCGCATCTATGCGATGGTGATGGAGCGGATCGACAGCGAAGTGGCAACGCGGCTGACCCGCGCCGAACTCGGCGTGCAGCTTTCCGGCGTGGTCGCCGAAATCCTCGGCGAACTGAAGATCAGCCTGAACCAGCGGGAGCAGCGGGATCTGATCGAACTGCTGCTGAACGACATGCTCGGGTTCGGACCCCTGGAGCCGTTGCTGGCCGACGACTCGGTCAACGATATACTGGTCAACGGCGCCAAGCAGATCTACGTTGAGCGCAAGGGTAAGCTCGAGCTGTCCAATGCCGTATTCCGGGACAACGGCCATGTGATGAGCATCGCCACCCGGATCGTCAGCCTGATCGGCCGGAGAATCGACGAATCGACACCACTGGTGGACGCCAGACTTCCCGACGGCAGCCGCGTCAACATCATCATTCCGCCCTTGGCGATCGACGGACCGTCTATCTCCATCCGGAAGTTTTCCAAACGCACCATCGACCTCGACGTGATGGCGCGCCAGCGCAACATCTCGCCGGCCATGGCGACCGTGCTGAAGATCGCCGCGCGCTGCCAGCTGAACATCATGATCTCCGGCGGCACCGGGTCGGGCAAGACCACCTTGTTGAACGCCCTCTCGCAGATGATCGATCCCGCGGAACGGGTCGTAACCATCGAGGACGCGGCGGAGCTTCAACTGCAGCAGCCCCATGTGGTCCGCCTGGAAACCCGGAGCGCCAATCTTGAGGGAAAGGGGGAGATCTCGGTACGCGATCTGCTCAAGAACGCCCTGCGGATGCGACCCGACCGGATCATTCTCGGTGAAATCCGGGGTGAGGAAGCTATCGACATGCTCCAGGCGATGAATACGGGCCACGACGGCTCCCTGGGAACGATCCACGCCAACCGCCCGCGCGAGGCCCTGACCCGGCTGGAGAACATGGTGGGTATGTCGGGCATCAACCTGCCCAGCAAAGCGGTGCGCACCCAGATCGCCGCGGCAGTGCACATGATCCTGCAGGTCAGTCGGATGCGCGACGGGGTGCGCCGGGTGACCAGCATCACCGAACTGGCCGGTATGGAAGGCGACGTGATCGTCACCCAGGAACTGTTCAGCTACAAGTTCGAAGGCGAGTCCTCCGATGGCACGCTCAAGGGCGGCTTCGAGTGTTCCGGTCTTCGACCGGTGTTCATGCCGAAGGCCGAATATCACGGACTGCACCGGCTGCTGCTCGAGGCCGTCAGCTGATGGACCCCACCACGATCGTGATCATTGGCATGATCGGGCTCGGCGGCGGCCTGTTGATGATGCTCTACTTCGAGGAAGCCGGAAAACGGCGCCTGGCCAGCCGCGCCCGCGGGCGGCGGCAAAGCTCCACGGCCCGCGCCGTTCGGTCCGCGACCAGGGGCCTACAGCTGCGGCGCGATCGGCAGGGTGGTCTCGACGGCATCATCCACCGGCTGGCGCCGAAGCCCGAGGTTCTGCGCGCCCGTCTGGCGGCCACCGGCACGGGGATGACGATCGGGACCTATGGCCTGATTTCACTGATCCTGCCGGTCGTGGTCGCCGGCCTGCTGCTGCTGCGCGGCGTGGCGCCCCTGGTGTCAATTCTGGGTGGCGTGCTGATCGGCCTATGGCTACCCCATGCCGCGGTCGGCTTCATGGTCGGTGGTCGGCAGAAGAAATTCATCAAGCTTTTTCCGGACGCGATCGGGCTGATGGTGCGGGGCCTGAAGGCCGGCCTGCCTGTATCGGAGACATTGATCGTGGTGGGCCGCGAGGTCTCCGATCCCGTAGGCGAGGAATTCCGCCGGATCGCCGACCAGATCAAGCTGGGCCAGTCGATCGAAGACGCCATGTGGGCGACGGCCAAGCGGTTAAGCCTAGCCGAATTCAACTTCATGGTGATCACCTTCTCGGTTCAGCGCGAGACCGGGGGAAACCTGGCCGAGACCCTGGAGAATCTCGACGATATCTTGCGCAAGCGGCAACAGATGAAAATGAAGATCAAGGCGATGTCCTCGGAGGCCATAGCCAGCGCCGGCATCATCGGTTCCCTGCCGTTCGCGATGGCCGCGATCATGTTTGTTGTAAGTCGTGACTATATCCTCACGCTGTTTCACTCTCAGCTTGGCTATATCATGCTTGCTGGTGGTGGTGGCATGCTGCTTGCCGGGATAGGTGTTATGATAAAGATGGTCAGCTTCGACATATGACGATCTTCGGCCTAAATCTGCCTGGCATGACACTCGATACGATCATTGAGGTTGTCACCGCGGGTGCGATTTTCTTTGTCCTGATGGGGCTCTATTGGACGTTCACGCCCAACGACGCGCTCGATGCGCGCGCCCGGGCTCACGCCCGCCGCCGCCGCGAGCTGCGATCTCGGATCATGGTCCCGTCACGCGCTCCGAAACAGCAAAAGTCGGTGATCGCCGTGCGCGGGCTGCTCGAGCGGCTGAAGCTGACGCGTAGTGAAGACGGCCGCAAAGCCGGCGAGCTTTTGGCTCAGGCCGGATGGCGCAGCCCCGACGCCTTGACCGTCTTTCTCGGGCTACGCCTCGGCATGCCCATCGGTCTTGGGGTGGTCGTCTATCTGCTGGCGCCGGTGGTTTCCCCGACTTTGACAGCCCTGATGCGTGGCATCGTGGCGGTGTTGGCGCTGGGTGTGGGCGCTTTTGCGCCAACGCTGGTTGTTCAGAACGCGATCAGCGGGCGCCGGCAGAAGATCCAACGTGGATTGCCGGACGCCCTGGACCTGTTCGTGATCTGCGCCGAGGCTGGCCT
>JANYFU010000031.1 GCA_025359665.1 Caulobacteraceae bacterium | reverse complement strand
CACATGATCCGCTGCAACGCCATCATGCCGGGGCTGATGGATACGCCGATGGCGGTGCAGGGCTATTCGGCCTCGCGCGGCGAGACGGTGGAGACCGTCCGCGCCGCCCGCAACGCCCGCGTGCCGCTGGGCGGCAAGATGGGCGACGGCTGGGACACCGCCCACGCCGCCCTGTTCCTGGCCTCCGATGAGGCTAGGTTCATCACCGGCCAGATCCTGGCCGTCGACGGCGGGGCCTCGGTGCGGCGTGGGTAGTGCCGAACTATCTGAACAGATAGCGCAGGGTGACGTTCATGGCGTCGCCGGTGCGGGTCTGCAGCAGGTCGCTGGTCGGATCGTCGTAGATCTGATTTCGGTTGTCATAGAAGGTATGAACATACCCCAACGACCCGACCAGCCGGTTTGGGACGAAGTGATAGTTCAGCGACACATTCAGGCTCTGGGTGTCGCCGATCTGATTGGTGTACGCGGCGCCGATGGTGGGCTGTACGGCGATAGAACGGCTCTGAAAATTATAGGCATAGCCGAGGTTGGCCGACAGGCGATGGGTGAAGCGGGTCTGGGTCTGCACGCCCAGGACCGGAACCCAATAGGATGGCGCGCCGGTCGAAATTCCGCTGGTCCGGTTCAATGTCGACGTCCCGCCAACATAGCGGTCGGTGAACGCGCCCTGGATGGTGAACATCCGGGTTTCACGGCCGAGCGCGAAGCCAAAATCCGCTTCCGGACCGCCCGAGGCGACAGTGCCGTCCTGGCTGGGCGAGGCGCTCTTCGATGGAAAGACATCCGGCGCCCAGTCGCCGAACACATCGAAGCTGATCGGATGACTACGCTGATCGAGCAAGCGGTAGGTCGCGCCGAATGTCGGGTTCTCGAAACCGTTGCGATCGTTGGAAGTCGTATCGGCTGGGGTGGCGCGCCGGTCGGTCCCAAACCCATAGGAAAGGCCAGCCCTCACCGACAGCGCGTCGGTGATCCCATATTCCAGCCTCTGGCCGAAGGTGTTGAGGGTATTGCGGGTTCCGGCGATCTGGGCGCCGGTGGAATCGAACAGGTGGCCGTTGGTCTGGCTATAGCCATAGTCGGTCTGGCCGTAGACTTGGCCCTGTAGGGGCAGATAGGTCGGATCGCTGAGAATACGATCGCCGGTGGGGGTGAAGTCCTGGCCGTGAGCGAAGAGCGGCAGGGCGAGGACCGGCGCGGCTAGCGCGGCGGCGAGCGACAGGAGGACGGGGGTACGCATGGTTACGACTGACTCCGATGTTCAACGGCAAGCACATCCCGGGCGCCTTTGCGCCCGACAAGTATCGACAATGTTGAGATTTCACTGATGCAACGATTAAGGCTTAATCACGATTTTTATTGCTAAAGCTATATAATGGACTTATTGTCGCCTTCTCCAAGTTAAAGCACCCGCCAACCAGATGACGGCCTGGATTTAGAATTCGGCCGATGAACGGGAGCTTAAGCTGGCGTTCACCCTAGGTTCATGCCGCCCAGAGACAGCGGACCGGCACACGGTTCTGGCGAAGGATCGTGGCCACGGGGGGCGAACAGGCCGGATCGGCCAGGACCCGCTCGACCAGCGCGCGCTTGGCCCCGCCAGTAATCAACAGCACCACCAGCCGCGCGGTGAGCAGCGCGCGGGCGGTCAGGGTGATGCGCGCCACATAGGGCGGCAGACCAGACATGCCGACCCCGACACAAAGCCGCTCGTCGCCAGGATCGAGGCGCGCGGCCAGGTCCGGATCATTGGGGAACAGCGAGGCGATATGGCCATCCTCTCCCATCCCCAATAGCACCGCCGACCAAGGCGTCAGGACCCGCAGATTGGACTCCACCGCCAGCGCATCTTCCTCCGGCGATGCGCCGTGCCCCTTCAGCGGCAGGAACCGCGCCGCCACCGCGCGGCCAGTCAACAGTCTTTCGCGAACCAGCCGCTCGTTGCTGTCGGCGGAGGCGGGGTCCACCCAGCGGTCGTCACTCAGCGTCACGGTGACGTTGGCCCAATCGAGATCGAGGGCCGACAGGCGGTCGTAAACCGGCCCGGGCGAGGTTCCGCCAGTGACGACGAGACTGTTGGGGCCTGGCCCCGACAGGGCGTCGGACAGGGCCTCGGCGGCGGCTTCGGCGAGGCTTTCGCGGTCGGGGAAGATTTCCATGACGCCGGGCTATCACGGCGCCGGTGGCGTGGTCGACGGATCGGTTCGGTGCAAGGCAAATCTTCAAACAGGCGTTTGAACTGGTTGCACACCAGGCAAGCAGGACCGATGATGGCTCAAATCATAAACGGAGGACGCCATGGCGTGGGATTTCGAGACCGATCCTGAATTCCAGAAAAAACTCGATTGGATCGAGGAATTCATGACCGATGAGGTCGAGCCGATCTCGCATCTGGGCATGGCGGTCTGGGGCGGCGAGGGCCGCGAACGGTTCATCAAGCCAATGCAGCAAAAGGTGCGAGACCAGGGCCTGTGGGCCTGCCACCTTGGCCCCGAACTAGGCGGCCAGGGCTATGGCCAGGTCAAGCTGGCGCTGATGAATGAGAAACTGGGCCGCAACGGCCTGGCTCCGACCGTGTTCGGCTGCCAGGCGCCCGACACCGGCAACGCCGAGATCATCGCCCACTATGGCACCCCGGAACAAAAGGAAAAGTGGCTGAAGCCGCTGCTGAACGGCGAGATCCGCTCGGCGTTTTCGATGAGCGAACCGACCGGCGGGTCCGACCCCCTCACCTTCAAGACCCGCGCCGAACTGGTCGGCGACGAGTGGGTGATCAACGGTGAGAAGTGGTTCTCCAGTGGCTCGCGCTACGCCAAGGTGCTGGTGGTCTATGCGATCACCGACCCGGAGGCCAAGGACCCCTATCGCCGCACCTCGATCTTCCTGGTGCCCAAGGACACGCCCGGCGTCGAAACGGTGCGCAACATGGGCGTCGGCGGCCACGCCGGCGAGGGCAGCCACGGCTATATCCGCTACACCAACGTCAAGGTTCCCAAGGACGCCCTGCTGGGCGAACGCGGCGGCGCCTTCATCATCGCCCAGACCCGCCTGGGCGGCGGCCGTGTGCACCACGCCATGCGCACCGTCGGCGCCTGCCGCCACGCCTTCGACCTGATGTGCCAGCGCGCCGTTTCGCGCCAGACCCGGGACGGCCGGCTGTCGGACCTGCAGATGGTGCAGCAGCAGATCGCCGACAGCTGGATCCAGCTCGAGCAGTTCCGCCTGCTGGTGATGCGCACCGCCTGGCTGATCGACAAGCATCAGGACTACAAGCTGGTGCGCAAGGACATCGCCGCCATCAAGGTGGCCATGCCAAAAGTCTACCACGACATCGCCGCGGCGGCCCTGCACATCCACGGCGCCCTGGGAGTCTCCAATGAGATGCCGTTCATGGGCATGGTCACCGGGGCGTTCGTGATGGGCATCGCCGACGGACCCACCGAGGTGCATAAGGTGACGGTGGCCAAGCAGGTGCTGAAAGACTATAGGCCCGATAACGACCTGTTTCCCTCCTATCACATCCCCAAGCTGCAAGAGGCGGCCCGGGACAAATACGCCGGAGAACTCGAGGCCTTGAAACAGCATTACGCCGCCCGGAAGACCGAGTCGGCCAAGGCGTGACTTCAAGGACGGGGCCCCTCATCGTGGGCCTGGGCGGCACGGTCCGCCCAGGCTCCAGCAGCGAAAAAGCTCTGATCAAAGCGCTGGCGACGGCGGCGGCGGCGGGCGCGCGCACCGAATTGTTCGGCGGCGCCTTCCTGGCCGGTCTGCCGATCTACAACCCCCATGACCCGTTCGAAGGCGCGGAGATGGCCCGTTTCCTGGCGGCGGTCAGCGCCGCCGACGGCGTTATCGTGGCGACGCCCGGCTATCACGGGTCAATTTCCGGGGTGATCAAGAACGCTCTCGACAGCCTCGAAGGGCTTCGGAACGACCCTCGCCCCTATTTTGATGGCCGCGCGGTGGGCTGCATCGTCTCTGCCGGTGGCGCCCAGGCGGCGGGATCGACCTTGGCGGCGCTACGCTCGATCATCCACGCCCTAAGGGGCTGGCCGACGCCATTTGGGGCGGCGCTGGGCGCCAGCGGCCTGTTCGACGAGTCAGGCGCCTTCGTCGACCCCAAGGACGCCTGGCAGGTCGAGACCGTTGCTCAACAGGTGGTTGATTTCGCGACCCGCTGGACGACCTGAACGGTCAGGAGCCGACACCGGCCCCCGCGCCAGTGACGACAGCCTCGACCACCGTTTCCGAAGGCGGCGGCCCATCCCGAAGCATCCGCGCCCTTCGCCAGCCGCCATGCAGATAGTAGCCGCTGGTCAGCAAAGCCGAGGTGGCTGTTCCCAGCGGAAAGCTCCACCAGATGGCGTCAGGGCCGATCTTCGGAATCAGCAGCGCCGCGAACGGGATCCTCACTCCCACCATCGACACCACCAGGATCGCCATCGGCCACCAGACCGCCCCGGTGGAGCGCACCACGCCCGATAAGGCAAAGGTGATTGAAAACAACACGAAGCCCCACAACACCCGCGTATTGATATGGTGCGCCAGAGGGATGGCCGGCGAATTGGCCGGCAGCAAGATGGACAGCACCTGGTCGTTGAACAGGTATAACAGCACCGCGATTCCCCCGGTGACGACCAGACCGGAAATCACCCCCGATCGGGCGACCATCGCCACCCGGTCCCACCGCCGGGCGCCGATGTTCTGGGCCGCCATCGAGGATACCGAGGCGCCGATGGCCATGGTCGGCATCTGCAGATAGCCGGTGATGATCATCGAGATCGCATAGGCGGCGCTGGTCAGGGCTCCGAAACGGTTGACGAAACTGATCATCACCACCTGGGCGCCCGACATCACGATCATCTGCAGTCCCATCGGCAGGCCGCGGCCGAGCAGCGAGCGCATGATCTCCAGATCGGGTCTGAACAGATGAAGCTCGCCCCGTCTAAGCATCAAGATGCTATTTTTGCCGTAAAGCCAAATAATCAGGCCAGCGAGAGAAATACTGTTCCCGGCCAGCGTGGCGGTGGCCGATCCGGCGATCCCCATCTTGGGAAACGGCCCGACGCCCATGATCAGCAGCGGATTCAGGGCGGCGTCGATGGCCAGCATCAGGGCCAGGAACCAGAACGGGGTGACCGAGTCCCCCGCCCCACGCTGGGCCATCTGCATGAACATAAAGAAGTTCATGAACGGCAGGGACGCGAAGATGATCCGCAGATAGATGATCGCCTCCGCTCGCGCCTCGGCGGGCGTGCCCATCAGGTCAAGGATCGATGGTGACAGCAGCCCGCCAAGCACGGCGATCGCCACCGAAAGCCCGAGGAAAAAGGTGGTCGCGGTGCCCATCACCCGCTTGACGGATTCCGGGTCCCGCGCACCCATCGCCTGGGCGACCAGGATATTGGCGGCCATGCCGACGCCAAAAATCGCGCCCATCATCAGCATCATGACGATATTGGCGTTGCTGAGCGCGGTGATGGCGGTCACGCCCAGCAGATGGCTGACCCAGATCTGGTTCACCGTGCCACTCAGCGATTGCAGCATGTTGCCGCCCATCAGGGGCAGTGAAAATAGCAATAGAGTGCGGGTGATCGGCCCCTGAGTCAGGTCGCGGCCACCGCGTCCGGGCGGGCCGCCGCCACCCGCGCGGAACCCCGGGCCGGCGGGCTTTCCCAGCCGATCGGCGGTCCGGGCATCCATCAGAAGGCCTTGGCGCGAGTGAAGGCCGCGCCGATCACGGTATGGCGCATGCGGTAATCCTTCCCGGTTTACGGCCTGAACGTCGATAAGTCGGCCACTGTATAGTCCGCGTGGCGGTTTATGAAAGCCGACACCGCCAAAAACGCCAACGGCGGCCAACCGGTGAAGGTTGGCCGCCGCCGAAATCGAGGCCTGAGTTCCGCCTAAATCAGAAGAACTTAAAGTCGACCTCGACGCCATAGGTGCGGGGCGGGGTGACCGAGTAGGTGCTGGTGATCCCAACAGCTTCGATACCGGGCACCTGATACAGGCCGGGCTTTCCAGCCGCATTCAAGCCCGGCAGAACATTCACCCCGGCGGCGCGGCGGCTATAGGCGCCGGCGTCATAGCCGATGGTGTTGAAGATGTTCTTGCCGAAGAAGATCACCTTGGTGCGTCCGTTCGCTGAATTCCAGGTCACCCGCGCGTCGTACTGATCCCATGCCGGCGCCTTGTTGTAGTAGCGCGTGAACAAGGTGCCATACTGGGCGTCTCGCCAGATATAGCTGACCGAGGTGTTGACGTTGCCACCCGCAAAGTCGAAGCTATAGTTGGCGTTTAGCGCGATCTTGTTGCGCGGCGCGTTCGGTAGGCGGTTCCCGGTCAGGAGCTGCGCGGTCTGCTTGCCACCTGTATAGATGTCGGTCGTCTTGGTGGCCGCCGGGTCGGGAGTGGCCCCCGGCTGAATCGCGGTCGGATCAGTGACATCCACGACCGAACCGCTGGTCGCGTAGGCGTCCAGGTAGGAATAGTCGAACAGGAAGGTCAGGGCGCGGGTAGGCGCCCAGGTGGTTTCCAGCTCAACGCCTCGCGAGACCGACGTCGGCACGTTGTAGAAAGTCGTCGAGGCCTGAACCAAACCACCGGCGGTTCCAACCACGGTGATCGGCACCTGCAGGTTCTGATAGTTATAGTAGAACGCTGCAATATCGGTAGTCACGGTGTGGAAGAAGGTCTTCTTGAAGCCGACCTCATAGGAATCGACGTGTTCCGCGTCCGTAAAGGGCTGGAAGCTAAGAACCGTCAGAATGCCGATGTTATAGCCGCCCGACTTATACCCGCGACTGTATTTGCCGTACACCAGCGTGCTGGAATCCGGCGTCCACTCAACTCCGGCTGTCCCGGTAACCGCTTGCCAGCTGGCGTTGTAGAGACGGGTGGCGAAGCCCGTTTTCGGGTCATAGGTGGTCGCCTGCGAAACGCCGCGGAGCAGATTACCGTTCGCATCAAGACCGGTGGAAACTACCGACGGAACCTGGGTCAGGTCGACGACCGGCGTCAAGCCCCCAAGCACGTTGGGATTGAGGGTGCCGGCGTTGCCCGGATCGGTGCAGTTGGCGACCGCGAAGCACAGGATGCGGACCGACTCGGATCCGTATTTCTGGTCATGCGAATAGCGCAGGCCACCGGTAAATTTCAGGGTGTCGGTGAGTTTGTAGTCGGCCTGACCGAACACCGCGTAAGATTTGTTGGTCACCGAGGGGCGGTTGTCAAAGCGATGGCCGTTGCCGGGAACCGTCGAATTGACTGGCGTGCTACTCCACTGGGGCTGTGCCGGATCCTCAGTATAGACCGGCTGGCGATAGTGTTGGCGATAATAATAGCCGCCGACGACCCACTGCAAAGGACCTGGACTGGTCGAGATTATATTGATCTCGTGGCTCCAGAACGCATTCAATTCCTGGTAAACTGAGGTTTCCGCGGGATTGATGACCAACGGCACTCCTAGTACGCCTGGGATCGTGTAGGAGGTCACAGGGGCCTGAACGCCTTCCCCGTCGGTGCCCGAACTGGGTCCCTTGAGGATGTAGTGATAGTTCACGCCGCCGGTGATGTATTTCACATCGGCGAAGGGCAGGTGATAGGTCAGGGTTCCCGAGACGGTATAGGCATAGGGCAGCCGAACCGAATTGATGTTGGGCCGCGACTCTTGCCACGGGCTGTTGATCGCCGGGTTGGCGCAGCCGGTCGGTGACTTGTTGACGACGTTGGTGACCTGCGGCGAGCCACTGCAGCCATAGCCGGGATTGAGCTGGGTCGCGGTGTTCTCGTATTCCGAGGTCTCATAGGGGAATGGAGTCCAACCGCCCGAGGCGGCGCCGACGCCACCGCCGCTGTTGTTCCACTGGTTGTATCCGACCTTCACCCACGCCTCGAGATTGTCGGTGATCCGCCATTGGACCTGACCCTCCAGGAAGGCCTGCTCGATGATGTTACCTTCATCGCCCGCGCCCGGGTAATTGTTGTGGATCCAGCCCTTCGACTGCTTTTCGAAGTTACCGGCCAGGCGAGCCTGTATATTATCGGTGATCGGACCAGAGATTGCCGCTTCGATATTGTAATGGTCATAGTTGGAATAGGTGCCGCGGACCTCCGCGTAGGGCGTCTTGGTCGGCCGCCGCGAGATGATGTTGATCGCGCCGCCGATCGAGTTGCGTCCATAGAGCGTGCCTTGGGGTCCCCGCAGAACCTCGACCCGATCGACGAACAAGGTCGACGCACCCGCGCCGACCGCGAAGGTCTCATAGATGCCATCGCTGTAGTTGGCCACGGAGGCGTCGGCGGAAAGCACATTGGTCAGGCGGCCAACGCCGCGAAGCGAAATGCGGTCCGTCGAGCTGTTGTATTCCAGACCCGGGGTGAAATTGGTGATGTCCTGGATCGAATCGATCCCGATCAGCTGACGCTTGGCGCCGGTGAACGCCGATATGGCGATCGGCACGGTCTGCAGGTTCTGCTCGCGCTTCTCGGCGGTGACCACTAATTCGCCGATCGCATTGCCGGCGTCGCTGGACACGGTCGCCGTCGCGGCGGCGTCGGCCGACCAGGCTGTTTGGGTAGAAAGGGTAAGCGCCCCGACCGCGCAGGACATCAGCAAAATTTTTCTGGTCATTATTCCTCCAAGGGCGAACGTCGTTTTCCGCCCGGTACTGGCCGCCGAACATCGCCTGAGCGACGCCTGCGAATTGGTGGCGTCGTCTGACGAGATCGGGCCGACGGGTCAACGACGTCATGATGCCGCGGAGAAATTGGCGGAGAGGGTGT
>JANYFU010000015.1 GCA_025359665.1 Caulobacteraceae bacterium | reverse complement strand
GCCTCGCAGACCATGTGCTGCTGGCCGCGGATGTTCTGATATCGGCCCAGCGCCACCTCGCTGACCTTGCGAAGGTGGGTTCCCGGGATGAAGCGGGTGCCGCCCATGTCCCGGGTGACCGCGTGCGGGTAGTACATGATCTGCACATCGAAGGCCAGGCGCGGGTCGATGGTCGAATCCTGGTGGGTGTGCTGCGAGACGTTCTCGCCACCGCCGGCCTCATGATAGCGCGGTGGGAAGGTCACATGCAGAAAGTGGTGGTCGAACACCGGATCGTCGCCCAGCAGACTCTGGATCGCGCCGCGCACCAGCGGCAGGTCCAGCAGACGCGCCACGGCGCCGCCGGGCGGATAGGCCTGAGACAGCGGCGCGCCAGGGGCGATCTCCGGAATGGCGTTGCGGGCCATAAGGGCGCCATAGGCGGCCCGCAGCTTGCCGCCTGGCGTCGCCTCCGGGGCCTGCCCCGCCTCGGCCATGAACGCCTGATTGATCTCAGATGGCACGGCGGCGTCGAACCGCAGGAAGCCACGCGCCACGAAACGGGCCATCTGTTCGTCGGACAGCAGGGGCGGGGCCTGGGTCGCGGTGTTTTCGGTCACGGGGTTTCGATCCACTGCTCGAAAAAGAATTCATACTTCAGATAGGCGAGGTCGAATTCCTCGCCACGGGCATGTGGCAGCAGTTGCGCCGCCTGCAACAGCCGCCACCCATCTCTCAGGGCCGCCAGGCCGGTCGCGTAGGGCGGGGTGTCGCTGTCGCCCGCCATGTGAAGCGTCTCGCCCGTGCCGTCATAGAGCGCCCAGCCCACCACCGGCGAATCCAGGGCCGAATTGGCCAGATAAAGCACCAGCACCTTCTGACGCCCGCCGGTCATCGTTGATCGCCCCCTGGCGACCTTGCCGGGCCGCGCCTACCTCGACCGAAGCACAAGGCGCCGAAGTCGTCCAGCCGCTCAATTTCCCGGCGCCGCCAACAACGGTCACCCACCTCGCGCCGCGCGGCTTGACTTGCCCCGAACCCTCCCTCAGACAACCATCGACTCTCGCGGGAGAGGCCGGACAACAGGTTTCAGTCCGGCGCCGAAGGCGCAACCGCCCCGGAAACGCTCAGGCAAAAGGACCGCGAAAGCCACAGAAACGCTGGAAAGAGACGTGTCTGGGTTCCCAGAGGCGACTCGCCGAAGGAGCAAGGGCGCGCGGCCCGGAAACTCTCAGGCCCAAGGGACAGCGGGGGCGCGCGATGACCGGCGGACAGTCCGCCATTGTCGCCCGTCCGTGTGTTCCCTGGAGACGAAATGACCGGCGAATCCCTCAAATCGACGCCTCTCTCGGCGAGTCACGTGGCGCTCGGCGCGCGCATGACACCATTCGCTGGCTACGCCATGCCGGTGCAATATCCGGCCGGTATCCTCAAGGAGCATCTCTGGACGCGCACCCACGCCGGCTTGTTCGATGTGTCGCACATGGGACCGGCCTGGCTGGAGCTGACTTTGCCCTCCGGCGACGGCGAAGCCGATCACCGGGCCGTCGCCGCCCTGATCGAGCCGCTGGTCTGCGGTGACATCCGTGGGCTGAAGCCCGGACAGCTTCGCTACACCCTGTTACTGAATGACAAAGGGGGCATGCTGGACGACCTGATGATCGGCCGGCCGGCTGATCCCGAGCTTCAGGGCCGGTTGTATGTAGTGGTCAACGCCGCGACCAAGGATGCCGATTTTGCCGCCATCGAGGCGTGCTCAGGTCCCGCTGGACGCCTGGTCCGCGCCGAGGACGGGGCCTTGATCGCTGTCCAGGGGCCGGAGGCCGTCGACCTGCTGACGACCCTGATTCCGGCCGCCCTGGATCTCGGCTTCATGACCTTCGCCACCGAGGCTTTCAAGGGCGCGTCCCTGACGATCTCGCGCAGCGGCTACACCGGCGAGGATGGCTTCGAAATCCTCGCCCCCGCCGCCCTGGCCGAAAGTCTTTGGACCCGCCTGCTGGCCGACGGCCGCGCCGCTCCGGTCGGTTTGGGCGCCCGGGATTCGCTGCGGCTGGAGGCGGGCTTGCCGTTGTATGGCCACGACGCCGACGAGACCATTTCTCCCATCGAGGCCGGCCTTGGCTTTGCTGTTTCCAAGCGCAGGCTGAAGGCCCGGGATTTTCCGGGCGCCGCGCGGGTTGCTTCCGAGTTGGCTGGCGGCCTGACGCGGGTGAGGATCGGCCTGCGGGTGCTGGAAGGCGCCCCGGCCCGGGAGGGCGCCCAGATCGCCGAGCCCTCCGGCGCGATCATCGGCGCTGTGACCAGCGGCGGATTTTCGCCCAGCCTTGGGGCCTCGATCGCCATGGGCTATGTCCCGCCCGCTTTCGCCGAACCGGGGACGGAACTGAAGGTTCTGGTGCGTGGCCGCGCCCAGAAAGCGGTGGTCGTCGCCATGCCTTTCGTTGCCCACGGCTATGTCCGCAAACCAAAATCCTGAAGCCAAAGTCCCCAAGGAAAAACAACATGATGCGATTCACCAAGGATCATGAATGGGTCGATCTGGTCGGCGATACGGCCACGATCGGCATCACCGCCTATGCCGCCGAACAGCTGGGCGACGTGGTGTTCGTCGAGCTGCCCGAAGCCGGCAAGGTGATCAAGACCGGAGAGGCCATGGCGGTGGTCGAGAGCGTCAAGGCCGCCTCCGACGTGTTCGCGCCGATCAGTGGCGAGGTGACGGCGGCCAACGGCGAACTGGGCGAAAACCCCCAGACCGTCAACGACCAGCCCGAGAAATCGGGGTGGTTCGTGAAGATCAAGGTCGCCGACCCCGACGAGGTCGAAGGCCTGATGGACCGGGCGGCCTATGAGATTTTCCTGGCGGGGCTCTGATCATGCGCTACCTGCCCCTGACCGATGCCGACCGCGGCGAGATGCTCGCCGTGATCGGCGCCGCCGACATCGACGCCCTGTTCGCCGACGTTCCGGCCGCCGCCCGGTTGACTGGGCCAGTGGACCTGCCGCCGCACGCCAGCGAGCTGGCCGTGGAACGGGCGCTGGGGCGGCTGGCCGGCCGCAACCGCGCCGCCGGTTCGGGGCCGTTCTTCTGCGGCGCCGGCGCCTATCGCCATCACGTGCCGGCCAGCGTCGATCACCTGATCCAGCGTTCGGAGTTCTTGACCAGTTATACGCCGTACCAGCCGGAGATCGCCCAGGGCACCTTGCAGGTGCTGTTCGAGTTCCAAAGCCAGGTGGCGGCCCTGACCGGCCTGCCGGTGGCTAATGCCTCGATGTACGACGGCTCGACCGCCTGCGCCGAGGCGGTGCTGATGGCGACGCGGGTCACCCGGCGGCGCAAGGCGGTACTGTCCGGCGGGCTCCACCCGCACTATGACGAAACCACCCACACCCTGGCCCACACCGCCGGCGTGGATGTCCTGCGGCTGCCAGCGGCGATAGACGCCGAAGCCGCCGTCGTCGCCGCGATCGACGCGGACACCGCCTGCGTGGTTGTCCAGACGCCCAACGTGTTCGGCGTGGTGACCGATGTTTCGGCTATCGCCGAGGCGGCCCACGCGGCCGGCGCCCTGCTGATCGTGGTGACAACCGAGGCGGTGGCCTTTGGCCTGCTCAAGTCCCCCGGGAAGATGGGCGCGGATATCGCCGTAGCCGAGGGCCAGTCGATCGGCAACGGCCTCAACTTCGGCGGCCCCTATGTGGGGCTGATGGCCTGCACCGAAAAGCTGCTGCGCCACATGCCGGGGCGGTTGTGCGGCGAAACCGTGGACGCGGCGGG
>JANYFU010000010.1 GCA_025359665.1 Caulobacteraceae bacterium | reverse complement strand
CGGAGCCGCTGAAGGCGTTCCAATGGATGACGGTGATCGGGCCAAGCTCCGCGCGCGCCTTGCCGATCGCGGAGCGAATACTCGCCGGGTCTCCCGCGTCGGCGACAAACGCGGCGGCGGCGACGCCTTCGGCTTTAAGCGCCTGGACGCCGGCGGCCAGACGCTCAAGGTTTCTCGCGATCAGTGCGACGCGGAACCCCTCCGCGCCGAACTTGTCGGCGACCGCGGTGGATATGCCCGGCCCGAACCCTACGACGACGATGGTCTTTGACATGGTTTCTCCGGCTATCGGCTTCTCGAGCCCGCGCCAAACAATATAATCGAGCGCGGAGCAGCGCTCCATGCTGGAAAATCCGCCTTATCTTCGCGATCGTCCGAACCGCGCAAATGGACGGCCCAAGGGGTTGAAACCCCTTGGGCCGTCCGAATAGAAAATCACCATGAGCTAGGTCGAGACAGGAAAGCTTATCGGACGAATGATGTCCCTTCGAGTGAGGTGAAGCACTGGGCGTTGCTGAACGACGACCCCGCCTGCACAGTGACGACCCCGCTGGGCTGGATGAACAGCCGCCCGTTGGTCGCGTTGCACATGTCGACCTTTATGTACACAGGCTTCGCCGGGCGGACGCCGGCGGGCAGAGTGAAGGGCGTCGTATTGGTCCCGGTCGTCGCGATGGCGCCCGTGAAATACACCACGCCGGAGATGTTCCTGAACGCCGCGATGCGGGTGCTGAACGGCGCGTTGGTCCAGCCGTTGACCAGGGTCAGGGGTGTGACCCCTACCGCGTTGATGGCGAATGACGCGCCATCTAGCGACGTGAAGCACTGGGCGTTGCTGAAAGTCGTCTCCGCCGTGACGGTGACGGCCCCAGTGGGCTGGATATACAGGCGCCCGTTGGTGGCGTTGCACATGTCGACCGGCACATAGGTGTCGGCGGAGGGACGCGCGCCGGCCGGCAGTGTGAAGGCTTGCCCGGTGGTTCCGCTGGAGATGGCGCCTTTGAGTTGTATGACGCCCGAGAGACTCCGGAACGCCGCGTTGCTGGTGGCGAACGGGCCGCTTGACCAGCCGTTGACCAGATTGAGTGGGGTGACGCCAGAGGTGTTGCGGTCGAACGACACGCCGTCGAGCGAGGTGAAACACTGGGCGTTGCTGAACGACGTCTCGGCCTGGACGGTGACGGCTCCGGTGGGCTGGATATACAGCCGTCCGTTGGTCGCGTTGCACATGTCGACCGGCACATAGACGTCGGTCGCCGGACGGTAGGCGGCCGGTAGGATGAACGGAGCCGGGTTGGTCCCGGTTGTCGCGATGGCGCCTTTGAACCGTACGACACCGCTCAGGGCCTCGATCTTGGCGAGGCTGGTTCCAAACGGCGCGTTTGTCCATCCATTGATCAGTTTCAGCGCAACCTGGGTCGGCGGTGTCACGACGTTGGGTGCGGTGGTTTGCGCTGAGACGCCGGACGCCGTCATTGCGAGGGCCAGCGTTGCAAAGCTGGTGGCGATAAGTGTTTTATGCACGAACTAACTCCTTACTAAGTTGAAATCAAGATTTACGGATAGTAGTCATTTTGGTTATGCATTTAATACATGGATCCTAAAACAAATCAATTCCAATTTTAAGTGTTTTTTGCCACATTCCCGGTCGCGCCAGCGTGAGGCCTGGCGGTGGCCACTCATAATATTTTGGATAGGCTATGCACGCGAACTAGCTTTTGGTCGGCGACGTCTGGTCAAGCCACGGCTATCTTGCCGACACCGTCTCCCACATCGCCATGGCCATGCCCATGCCGCGTGCGTCGCCGACGTCGACGCCGCTGGCCAGGTTGGCCTCGAATAGTTCGGCCACCTTCGCGAACCTGTCGCCCGTGCAGCCCGATACGGAACCGCCGGCCATCGATCATCTTTCCAGTTCAACCGGATATAGGGTCTCCGCTGATGCGAAGCGCCAGCAGCGAACAGCCGGACCATGTTCGCAAAACAGGGCAAGGCGCCACGGATTCCGCGTTTGGCGGCGTCGACCTTGGCTAAATGAGCCAACCACCCAGGGCGCTTGATGCGGGCGGTTGGCTCCAGTTGATCCTAGGCGATTTTCCGGTGCGGCTGCCGGTCCTCGATCCGGCTGACATTTTTGGCGTTATCGCCCGCGGCGGTGATCTCCACACGGCGGGGCTTCAAGGCCTCGGGAACCTCGCGGGCCAGTTCCACGGTCAGGATGCCGTCGGTATAGCTGGCGCCCTTGACAACTACGTAGTCGGCCAGTTCGAACCGGCGCTCGAAATTGCGGCTGCCGATGCCGTGGTGAACGTAGGAGCGGCCTTCCTCGGCCTGGGTCTTGCGACCGACGACGACCAGTAGGTTCGGCTTAGCGGTCAACTCGATTTCCTCCGGCTTTAGCCCGGCGGCGGCCAGGGTGATGCGGTAGGAGGCCTCACCCGTCTTTTCGATATCATAGGGCGGGTAGCTACTATCGGCCTCGCTCCTCATCGCGGTCTCGATAAGGTTGGCCATCCGGTCGACGCCAATCACCGACCGATACAGAGGGGAGAAATCATATGCCGTTCTCATTTCCATCTCCTCGAACGAGCAAGTTGGACCTGAGGGCGCCCGGAAGCTCCGGAGCCCCCTGACAACCGGGCCTCATTGGCACCCGGCGACGGCAAGGATCTATGACAGGGCTCCCAACCGTCAAGACGGTCCCGAAATTTTTTCCCACCCCCGCGCCGCCGATGACTTGGCGTAGTCAGCCTCGGTGTTGCTTGCTCTGCTTCCGCGTCGCGCCGAGCGTCGAGCCGCCACAGCGCCTCCAGCACGTCGCTGAGCGGAACCGGCTGATCTGTACCGAGCAGCCATCGCTGTGTCGGCTGGTTTTCGACCGCCGAAGCATCCGAGGCCCACGACGCCAGGATGGCGCGCTTTTCAGAGGCATCCAGCAACGGGTCTTTCAAAACATCCACGGGAGTGTGAAATCCCACCGCCGGCCTCAGCGGGCAGTCTAGGGCGTGGCTCAGACGCCGGTAGGGGAGGGCTGTTTCGTTCATTGTCAACGACATAGGGTCCTCCAGTCGTCTATTTTCTCCTGGTGGTGGCCGGCCCGGCGGAGCGTCGGGCCATATCGCCGCGACACGATTTTGGTCTTCGATCGCGAGTGTTCAAGCCCCTCACCACCTCGCCTCGCGGCGATAACCGCCAGGCCCCACCCACGGAAAACGGAGGGGCTGGAAAGCACTCGCATCGACCCTATCTTTCCGCGCTGGCGAGGAGAAATCCACGAGCCGAGGATAAGGAATTCACAACAACACGGGCTTTGAAGAGTGAGCCGCCCTGAGGGTGAGAGTTCTCGTGGCTATGGAGGCCCAGCGCTGCCGGCCATCAACCCGGCATCGGCGTCTGGTCGACCTTAAGTCTCCAGGTGTCGGTGGAAGAACGCCTGCCACGACGCCTCCTCGAACCGAGGTATGCCGCCGTGTGGTCCGGGATTGATGTGCATGGTCTTCTCGGCCGAGCCGAACGCGTCGAACAGCGCCAGGCCGCCTTCACGCGCCGCCACGGAGTCGTCCCATTGGAACGCGAACTCGACCGGGCAGGTGATCGCCCGCGCGGCCTCGGTCATGGCCACATCCTTCGGCCGCGCGCCGCCCAGGCCGAACACCGCGCACCGCACCCTCGGTTCGGCGGCGACCAGCGGCACGCCCATCACCAGGCCCATCGACAGGCCCCAATAGCCGACCGGGCCGCCCTCGCCGACGAACGCCAGCGACTGCGCCGCGTCCAGCGCCGCGCGCCACTCCGGCACGCCCCGCCGCACCCGCTCGCCCATGGTCTTGAAGATCGGCGAGGGGCCGGGCTGGCTCTGGCCGGCGCCACG
>JANYFU010000586.1 GCA_025359665.1 Caulobacteraceae bacterium | reverse complement strand
CGAAAGTTCCGTCTCAAACACCGCTCCCATAGCAAGCCGCTGCTGAAGAACAGCCTCCGCGCCCGCCGCGAATGAAGGTTGACGCACCGTAGCGTAACGCGTGCAGTCCTCGGCAAAACGGCATTGAGGAAACGCGGCGTGTTCAAACGGGTTCTGATCGCCAACCGGGGCGAGATCGCCATCCGCATCGCCAGGGCGGCCGCCGCGCTTGGCGTCGAGTCGGTGGCCATCTTTCCGCCCGCCGACGCCCTGTCGCTGCACACCCGCGCCGCCACCCACGCCCGCCCGACCGGCGCGGCGGGCGGCGATCCGATCGGCGCCTATCTTGATATCGACGCGGTGGTCGCCGCGGCCCTGGCCGCCGGCTGCGATTGTGTGCATCCGGGCTACGGCTTCCTGGCGGAAAACGCCGCCTTCGCTCGCCGCTGCCTGACGGAGGGACTGGTGTTCATCGGCCCGCGGGCCGAAACCCTCGAGCTGTTCGGAGACAAGACCCGGGCCCGGGCGCTTGCCATCGCCGAGGGCGTGCCGGTCGTGCCCGGCAGTCCTCCCGTCGCCACGACGGCGGCGGCCGACGAGGCGGCGCGGGCGATCGGCTATCCGGGGATGGTCAAGGCGGCGGCCGGCGGCGGCGGGCGCGGCATGCGCGCCGTGGCCGAGCCGCAGGCCATGGCCGCGGCGTTCGAGCGCTGCGGCAGCGAGGCCAGGGCGGCTTTTGGCGATGGAACCCTGTTCGTCGAACGGCTGGTTGCGCGGCCGCGCCATATCGAGGTGCAGATCCTGGCCGATCAGCGTGGCGCGACCGTGCATCTGCACGAACGCGACTGCTCTGTTCAGCAGCGCAACCAGAAGGTGGTGGAGATCGCGCCGGCCCCCAATCTGCCGGCCGATCTGCGGGCCGGCATCCTGGCCGACGCCCTGAAGCTCGCCCGCGCGACCGATTTCGTCAACGCCGGCACCGTCGAATTCCTGGTCGATCCCGAACGCGGCGAACACTATTTCATCGAGTGCAATCCTCGCATCCAGGTCGAGCACACGGTTACCGAGCAGGTCACCGGCGTCGATCTGGTCGAGGCCCAGGTCCGCATCGCCGCCGGCGAGACCCTGGCCGATCTTGGCATCGGCGATCAGGCGGCGGTTGGCGCGCCACGCGGCTACAGCGTCCAGGCGCGGATCGTGGCCACGGGCGCTGGGACCCTGACCGCTTATCACGAGCCGTCGGGGCCGGGCGTACGGGTGGATTCCTGCGGCTACCGCGGCTACGCGCCGCCGCCGCAGTTCGATCCGATGTTCGCCAAGCTGATCTGTGGCTCCAGCTCAACCGGCACGCTGGCCTCGGCGCTGCATCATACGCTGCGGGCGCTGGACGAGTTCCACATCGCTGGCCTGCCGACCAATTTCGGCCAGCTCCGGGCCATCCTGGCCTACCCAGCGGTCGCGGCCGGCGACGCGCGCACCAGCCTGCTGGCGGAGCATCCGGAATTCTCCGCCGCCGGCGCCCCGGCGGGCAAGACTTCGGGTTCGCTGGCTCTGCTCGAACAACAGTCCGCCGCCCTGGGCCGGGGCGCGGCCCCGATTGTTGTCGCCGCACCGACCGTGGAATCCGTGGTCCCGGCCGACGGCGAACGGGGTGTGGAATGCCCGATGGCCGGCGCGATCCTGGAGATCACGGTCAAACTCGGCGATGCGGTGAAGGCCGGCGACGCGCTGATGATCGTCAGCGCCATGAAGATGGAGACCGCCGTCACAGCGCCCTGCGACGGGGTGGTCACCGCGCTTGCCGCGATCAAGGTCGGCGATCAGCTGGCGGGTGGCCAGATCGTCGCGGCGATCGCCCCAGGTGAGGGCGCGGCCCCGGGCGAGGCGCGGGTCCACGGCGCCAATAGTTGGGCGCCGATGCTGGCCGAGGTGAAGGCGCTGCGGGATATCGCCCATGCCCGCTTCGCCGAGGGCTCGACCGATCCGGGCGTGGTGCGCCAGCGCAACCGCGGCAAGCTGACCTGCCGCGAGCGCATCGACCTGATGCTCGACACCGGCAGTTTTCGCGAGGTCGGCAGCCTGGCCGGCTTCGCCTCCTATGACGAGAACGGCGCGGTGGCCGATTTCACACCGGCCAACCACGTCGGCGGCTGGGGCAAGGTCGAGGGCCGCGTCGGCATCGTCTGCGCCGACGACTTCACCTCGCGCGGCGGCCACTCCGACGGCGCGATCGGCGCCAA
>JANYFU010000560.1 GCA_025359665.1 Caulobacteraceae bacterium | reverse complement strand
CCTCCCATACGGAGGCGCCAGTGATCGATCTCGACGAACAGTTCCTGTCTTCGGAACACAAGCTGCTGCGCGAGCAGCTGCGCAAATTCATCACGGCGGAGATCATCCCCGCCGCGCCCGCTTGGGAAACGCTGGAGACTCTGCCCCAACCGGTGTTCGCGCGCATGGGCGAGCTAGGCTTCCTGGGCGTTTCGATGCCCGAGGCGTTCGGCGGAGCGGATTTCGACACTCTGGGAACCGTGGTGTTCGGCGAGGAACTCGGCCGCTCGGGCTTTGGCGGCTTCGCCGGCGCCATTAGCGACCATGCCGACATCACCGCCCCGGTGATCAAGCGCAACGGCACGCCGGACCAGCTCAGCCGATGGCTGCCGGACATTATCGCCGGGCGGCGGATCGCCGGCCTGGCGGTGACCGAGCCGGGCGGCGGCTCGGATTTGACCCGGATGAAAACAACGGCCGTGCGCGACGGCGATCATTGGGTGCTGAACGGCCAGAAGACCTTCATCACCAACGCCGTGTCCGGGGAGATCTTCGTCACCGTCGCCCGCACCGACCCGGACGCCAAGGGTGCGGCCGGCTTTTCACTGTTCGTGATCGAGAAGGGCGGCGATGGCTTCACCATCGGCCAGCCATTCCATAAGACCGGCTGGCTGTGCTGCGATATGAGCGAGCTGTTCTTCGACGACTTCCGCGTTCCGGCCGCCAGTCTGCTCGGCGAGGAGGGCCGCGGTTTCTATCTGATGATGGGCGGCATCGAGAACGAGCGCCTGAGCATCGGCGCCCAATGTGTCGGCATGGCCGAGCGCGCGATCGAAATCACTCTGGCGCATCTGAAGCAAAGGCAGGCCTATCGCGGCACGCTCTGGGACCTGCAAGCCATCCGCCACGACATGGCCCGCCAGGCCAGCGACCTCAGCGCCGCCAAGCTGCTGCTCTATCACGCGGCGGCCAAGAAATGCCGGGGCGAGAGCGCCCGGCTGGAGGCGACCATGGTCAAGGCGACCCTGCCGGAACTTCTCAAGCGCATCGTGGACATCTGCGTGCAGCACCATGGCGCGGCCGGCTATATGCGCGGAACCGAGATCGAGCGCCTTTGGCGCGACACCCGCCCACACTCCCTGGGTGGCGGCGCCTCGGCCGTAATGCTGGACGAGGTCGCCAAGCTGTTGTGAACGGCGCCCGGTTCGGGGGATAGTAAGAACAAGACCGGCTTGATCAACGGGCCGGCGGAGGAACGATGACGCCACGCGAGGATGAACTGCGTTCGGGCCTGAGCGCCTATCTGTCGCGCCAGTGGAGCACCGAGACCCGCGTCGAGACCATCAGCCGGATTCCTGGCGGCGCGTCGCGCGAGACCTGGCGCTGCGCGGCGTTCGTCGGCGAAGAGCGGCGCGGCCTGGTCATACGGTTGGATCCGGAAACCAGCCTGATCGACACCGACCGGGCCACCGAATATCGCGCGATGGACGCGGCCCATCGGGCCGGTGTCCCGACACCAGAACCGCTGTTTCTCGAGGCGGACCTGAGCTGGCTCGGCCGACCCTTTTCCATCACTAGCGAAATCACCGGCTGCCAGGCTTCGGCCGACGCCATTCCGGACGCCCATCGGGAAACCATGGGACGGCGGAAGTGGACGCTGCTGGGCGAAATCGCCGCGCTTGATCCCCTGGCTCTGGGTCTGGCCGACGCCATGCCCGCCACAACGGTGGAAACCTGCGCCATGGAGCAGGTGGACTATTGGGCCGGCGTGATCGCCGCCGACGAGATTCACCCCAATCCAGTGGCCGAGGCGGCCGTTCGCTGGTTGCGACGAAATCAGCCACCGGCGGCCCGGAAGCTGAGCCTGGTTCACGGCGACTACCGAACCGGTAATTTCCTCTACACTCCGGACGGTGAGATCGCGGCTATCCTGGACTGGGAGATGGCGCACCTGGGCGATCCCCTGGAGGATCTGGCCTGGTCGCTCGACCCGCTGTGGTGCTGGCATAATCCGGCGCGCGCAGGCCAGCTTCTGCCGCACACCGAGGCGATCCGCTGTTGGGAGGCAGCCAGTGGTCTGAAGGTCGATCCCGCCGCCTTCAATTGGTGGCGGGTTTTCGCCTCGCTGAAAGGGATCGGCATCTGGATCTCCTCCAGCGAGGACTATCACAACGGAACCAGCAAGCAGCCGATCCTGGCGATGGCGGGATGGCTGATGACCGACCGCCAGCAGCGGATCCTGGCCGACTATCTGTCGCCGCACTCAACCCGTCGATTCTACGAGGCCAAGGCATGATCCCCAGAGGCTCCGAAGGCGTCAGGCACCTCGCGACCCGTGTCGTCGCCGACCTGATTCCCAAGGCTGTCGACGCCTATACGGCCGCCGATCTGGGGTTGACGACCGCCCTTTTGGACATGGTGGCTCAGGACTACGATCGAGCCGTCGAGGTGTTGGTCGCGGATCAGAGCGACATGCGCGCCCTGTTCGAAGCGGCGCTCGGTTCCATCGACGATGCGGCGCTCGCCGCCAGGATGTCGGCGGCGATCACAGCGCGGCCGGCCAGCCTGCACGTCAAGGACCAAAGCGCCCAGGCCGACATCGCCATGCGGGTGCTGATCGACCTGCACGCCTATGTGGAGGACGCGGAAGCGCGCGGCGAGGCCCGGGCCTCGGCTTTGAACCTGAAAATCTGGACATTTCTGGACGTTCACGTCGCCCGGCGCGCCTACGACTCCGCCTTTTGATCCCAACCAGGACACACCATGCTCAACAAACTCGATGACTTTCCGGTCCACCAGACGCCCGAACCCCTAGCCCATGTGGCGACCAGTGATCGGAACGCCTACGATCGGACGTGGTTCAACGGCTATGCGCCGGACGGCTCATACTACTTCGGTATCGGCATGGCGGTGTATCCGCATCGCGGCATCATGGACTGTGCATTCAGCACCGTTCGTCCTGGCGAGCGCCAGCATTGTTTCTACGGTTCGCGCAGGGCTCCGATCGAGCGCACCGAGATGGACGTCGGCCCGTTTCGGATGGAGGTGATCGAGCCGATGCGGCGCACGCGCATCATCCTCGACGACAACGCCAGCGGCCTGTCGTGCGACCTGACCTTCTCGGCCCGTACCGCCTCGATCCAGGAGGCCCGTCAAACCCTGTGGTCCGGCGCGCGGCGGGTGATGGACGCCACGCGGTTCGACCAGTTCGGCCGCTGGAGCGGCGTGGTGCGAACACCCGACGGCGAGTTCCAGGTCGATGATCAGGTGTGCCTGGGCACAAAGGACCGGTCCTGGGGCGTGCGGACGGTGGGCGAGCGTGACATTGGAGGGGCGCCGACGACACCAAATGGCATCTGCTTCGTATGGGCCCCGTTGGTCTGGGACGACCACATCACCCACGCGATCTTCTTTGACGGCGCCAAGGGCGAGGCCCTGGTCCGAGAGGGCATCGTCGCGCCGCTCTACGCCAGCGAAGCGCTGATCCCGGGCGTCGAGGACGGCAGGGACCTGCGCATGGCTACCGCGCGTCATCGCATCGACTATGTGCCCGGCACGCGCCTGGCGCGGTCGGCGCGGATCGATCTGGTCGAGCATTCAGGCGACACCCGCACCATCTCGCTCGACCCGATCCTGAAGTTCCAGATGAAGGGGCTGGGCTACGGCCATCCGGAATGGGGCCAGGGCATGTGGAAGGGCGAATTGGCGGTGGGCGGTGAATCGTTCGACACGCTGCAACTCGATCCGCTGGCGCCCGAGCATCTGCATACCCAGCAGGTGGTCCGCGCGACTGACGGAACCCGAACCGGCGTCGGCGTACTCGAACAGATCTGCATCGGACCCTACGCTCCGGCGGGTTTCACCGAGTTCTTCGACGGCGCAAAGGCTTAGGGAGGGGAAACCATGACGGCGACGATAGCCTTTGGCGACCAGACCGTCGATCGGTCGGTCGTGATCGACCGTGCGGCGCGGGCGGCCAGCGGCCTGGCGGCGGCGGGGGTGAACCCTGGCGATGTCATCGCCATGATGCTGAGAAACGACTTTCCGTTTCTGGAAGCCTCGATCGCCGCAGGTCTGGTTGGCGCGTATGTTACGCCGGTGAACTGGCATAACACCGCCGAGGAAGCGGGTTATGTGCTGACCGACTGCGGCGCCAAGGTGGTGGTCATCCACGCCGATCTGCTGCGTAAGCTCGAAGGCGCCATGCCGGCGGACGCCCTGCTGCTGCAGGTGGAGACGCCGCCCGAGATCGTCAGGGACTACGGGATAGCCCCCGCCGACGCCGCGCCGGTTCCCGGCGTGAGGCTCTGGAGCGAGTGGCTGGCGGGTTTCCAACCGCGGGCCGAGGCGGGCATCCCCGTCCCCGGTTCGATGATCTACACCTCCGGCACCACCGGCCGGCCCAAGGGCGTGCGCCGCGAGCCGCCGAAAGCCGAACAGACCGCTGGCGTCCAGGACATGCTCAACGCGGTGTGCGGTTTCCTGCCGTGGCTGGACCGGCCCGAAGAGATGCGGGTGCTGTTGTCGGGGCCGATCTATCACTCGACGCCGAACGCCTGGCTGGGCACTTTCCATGGCCTGGGGGCCAATATCTTCGTGGCCGCCAAGTTCGATCCGGAACAGATGCTGGCCAATGTCGAGCGCTATCGGATCACCCATCTGCTGGCGGTGCCGACGATGTTCGTGCGGCTGCTGAAACTGCCAGAGGCTGTGCGCCGCAAATACGACCTCTCCAGCCTGAAGTTCGTGATGCACGGCGCGGCGCCCTGCCCGGTGCATATCAAGCGGGCGATGATCGACTGGTGGGGACCGGTGATCAGCGAGCACTACGGCGGCACGGAGACCGGGGCGGTGACCTATCTGGATTCCGAACAGTGGCTGGCGCACCCGGGGTCGGTGGGCAAGCCGCTTGAGACGGTGCGGCTGATGGTGCTGGGCGAAGATGGCGAGCCGATCGAGACCGGCGGAACCGGAGAGATCGTGGCCTGGCACCAACACTATCCCGACTTCACCTACCACGGCGATGATGCGAAACGCGCTCGCGCCCAGAAGAAGGGTCTTATGAGCCTGGGCGACGTCGGCTATCTCGACGGCGACGGCTTTCTCTATTTGTGCGGCCGGGCGTCGGACATGATCATCTCCGGCGGGGTCAACATCTATCCGGCCGAGATCGAGGCTGAAATTCTGAAGCTGGCCGGAGTCGCCGACTGCGCGGTGTTCGGCATTCCCGATGAGGAGTTCGGCGAACAGGTTTGCGCGGTGATCCAGCCGAGGCCCGGCGTGGTTCTGGACGAGGCGGAAGCGCGCGCCGAGCTGCGACGGACACTGGCCGGCTACAAGGTCCCCCGGCGGATCGAGTTCAGCGACACCCTGCCGCGCGAGGATTCCGGCAAGATCTTCAAGCGCAAACTGCGCGAACCCTACTGGGAGAACGCTGGCCGGTCGATTTAGCGTCCGATGACAAAATGGGCCAAGGTGCAATCACCTTGGCCCATCCCCCGTTTCGCGCTGGAAAGCCAGAGCCGCGAAGGCGACGCTTCCTCGCGGTCTCTGACCCAGGGCTACTGACTCAGTAACTGGACTAGAGCTGAATCAAAGGCTCCAGCCTGCGGCCGGAGCCCATACAGTCGGCCATCGAAGGACCACCAGGCCCAGCCGATCCCGTTCTTCTCGGCGGTCAGTCTTACAAGCTTGATCCAGTTCGCGCGGCTGGTCGGATCGGCCACGCTGGTGGAGCCGAACTCGTTCATGATCAGCGGCACCTGCTTCTGGGTTGCCCAGTTGATGCCAGTGTTCATGTACATAGAGACCTTCGCATTGGTCCATTCAGTCGTATCGGTGGATCCAATCGGCTTGGGGAAGCGATAGTTGGGCAACGCGGTGACAATGACACCTTGCGATGAAATCTGTACCGGCTGGTAGACGTGCATGGTGTAGACGATGTTCTGGTCGGGGAGCACGTTGAGATATTTGAAGTTGGTCGGAATATCGCTCGCCGCCGGCGGTACGATAATGGTGTGATTCGGCGCGCTCTTGCGGATAGTCGCGACGAGCTGGGGCGCGAATGTATTCCAGGTGGTGGTATCATAGTGAGGTTCGTTCAGAGTCTCAAAGAACACTTGGTCCGGTGTGTATTGCGTGGCGTACCGACTAGCCACGACATCCAGCGATCGGCTGATGATATCCTGGGATTGAGGATAGGTCAGCTTCAGGACCGAGCTCTGGGGTTGTATGCACAGGGTCACCGACAGCCCCGCCTGGACAAAGGTCGCCACCGCCTGATCCAGACGGGTCAGAGCCTGCGCGACCCGACCCGCGGAGGACGGCAGCTTCTGGCCATCGACCGGAACGCCCGCCAGCATATAGCTAGGGTCGATCGGAATTCTGACATAGGTGAAGCCCATCGCTTGAAGTTGGGCGATGTCCGTGGCGTCGTAGGTGACAATTCTCGAGTTGTTGACGATGTTGTCGGCATTGACGCCGCGGGCCAGCAGCGCCAGACGGCTGGCCGGCACCTGAGTGGCGGACAACGCCTCCCCAGGTCCAGAAAGCAAAACCAAGAGCGCGGCTCCGGAAAATAGAATCGCTTGCTTCAGTTTCGATAGGACGTCCTTATTTTTAGCGGACAGACGCGCCTTGTCCATGATGTCGTATTTCATGCTAATCTCCACTTAATATGCTGAAAATTTCTGATTACTATCGATTACACAAATTATATCGTATTAATCATTCGAGTATTTGCGCCTTAAACTCCAAAAAACTTTTGTTTGGTGGCATTTGCGGCGCTGTTTTATACGTAAAAACACCTAGTCTTAGATTAATACTTGGCATAGCGGCACTAGAAACAAATATTCGTGCGGTCAATTACCGACATCCTGGCCCTAAAAACATTCTCGGGGCCGCTAGGTTCGGCTTGTTCTGCGATCGCTTCGATCATGCTTTCAATAGACGACGTCAAACCGTCTATGTAAATGACCAAATTACCACAAAACTGTGCGGCAAAATGACGCCAAAAAGCCAATTTTACCCCATCTATCGATTATTACGCTTTTGGATAACGTTTTGTAACAAATGAATATATGGGATTTGACGCACGTGGTTATGTAGATATTTGAGATGCATTTGCTTCAATTTCAAACTGGCCATACGACCTCAGGCTCCGCGCCATCACACGGCGAACCTCGCCGTTCGGCCTTTGACAAGCCTTGCCCCAAGGCCTCTGATCGCTGAAAATCTCGCGAAAGCCGACGCTCTCTCGGCAGCTCGAACAAGATCAGGGAAGACCGAATGGAAACGCAGGACCAGTACGACCGAATCAAGGAGCGGTTCGCCGAGGCGCGGGACCTGCGGTTGAAATACCGGCCCGAGGGCACATCCCAGTACACTTCGGACTTGACGGGCGATCTGGCCAAATACGAGATCGACCCCCATGCCCATGATGGCGCGGAACGAGCGCCGATCAACGACACGGTGGAGTGCCTGTTCATCGGCGGTGGCTTCTCGGCGCTGCTCACCGCGGCGCGGCTGCGCGAGCGTGGGGTGGAGAGCATCCGCATCGTCGAGCGCGGCGCGGATGTCGGCGGAACCTGGTATTGGAACCGTTACCCCGGCGCTGCCTGCGACGTGCCGGCCTATGACTACCTGCCGCTGCTCGACGAGATGGGCCATGTGCCCTCGCGGCTCTACGCCAAGGGGCCGGAGATCTTCGCCCACTGCCAGGCGATCGCCCGGCGCTATGATCTCTATGACTTGGCCGTATTCCGCACGACCGTCACTTCCACCACCTGGAATGAGGCCGAAAAGCTGTGGCGAATCGGCACCGATCGCGGCGACAGCATGAAGGCGAGGTTCGTGATCTGCGCCAACGGCACGCTATCCAAGCCCAAGCTGTCGAAGATCGCCGGCATGGAAAGCTTCGCTGGCCATTCCTTCCATTCGTCACGCTGGGATTATGGCTACACCGGCGAGGACCTTTCCGGCCTGGCGGACAAGGTCGTGGGCATCATCGGCACCGGCGCCTCGGCGGTGCAGGCGATTCCTCGACTGGCGCGGGCGGCTAAGGAACTCTACGTCTTCCAGCGCACGCCTTCATCGATCGACTTCCGCAACGACCGGCCCACCGACCCGGAATGGGTTGCCAGGCTGAAACCAGGGTGGCAGGCGGCCCGGCGTGAGAAGAACCTGCGCGGCCGCGAGCAGGACCTGGCCAAGAAGGCGGAGCTGGCGGAACTGTCGCGCGAGGAGAAGATCCGCAAACAGGAGAACGACAACATCGACTACATGATGCGCATTCACCGGCGCATCGAGGAGATTGTCGAAGACAAGGCCACCGCCGAGGCCCTGAAGCCCTGGTACATGTTCATGTGCAAACGACCGTGCTTCGACGACGAATACCTGCCGGCCTACAACCGCGCCAACGTTCATCTGGTCGACACCCAGGGCAAGGGGATCACCGAGATCAACGCGCGGGGACCGGTGTTCGAGGGCCGCGAATATTCCCTCGACGTGCTGATCTACGCCACCGGCTTCGAGGTGCAGAAAACCGGCATCTATAACGAGATTCGGGGCCGGGACGGGCGGGAGATCAACGAGACCTATCGCGACGGCCTGCGCACCCTGTTCGGGGTTCACACGCATGGCTATCCGAACCTGTTCATCATGGGCGGGTATCAGGCTTCGTTCCAGTTCAACCTGACCTTCATGCTGCAGACCCAGGGCGATCACATCGCCGAATGCATCCGCCATACGCGGGAAGGCGGCCACCAGGAGATCGACGTGTCACACGCCTCTGAGGAATGGTGGGTTCAGGAGGTTATCGCTCATCGCGGCAAGACCAGCCGAAACAGCGACTGTACGCCCGGCTACTACAACTTCGAGGGCGAGTTCAACCGCCGCCAGGACGGCAACTACAACGGCGGTTTCAGACAGTATTTCGACCACCTGACCGCCGCTCGCGATCGGATGGACACCCACTTCACCTTCGCCTAGGGCCGTGGGGGCCTGAGGTCCGTGGGAACGAATATGGCCACGCTGTTTTGCCGATCGTCGAGGCGGTTCAGTCCTCGATGTCGGTGATCGGTCGGTCATGGCCACCGGCGAGCTCCACCCGCCACTCGCCGGACGCGTCCTGGTACTCGATGGCCCTGGTTTCGTCGGAGACCCGCTGCTCCCCCGCCGCCCGGCGCGCCGCCGCCAGGGCGCGGTCGTGGGTCGCGAAGGTTTCCGAAAAGACTCCCAACGCCGTATAGGCCCAGCCGCCGTCGTGCCGGATGATCTTGTAGTGAACGTGGCTCATGGCGGTCTCCTCCATTGATATTCTCAAACTCAGCATGATTGAGGTGCGCTCGGGGTGGGGATCAAACGCGCTGCCCGCTCAGACCGGTCCGAACGCAGCCATGAACGTTTCCACGGCGGCGGCGACCTCGGCGTCGATCTCGGCGTCCGTCGGTTCGGGGCCGAAGTTGCAGAGGCGAGCCTTGAACAGCCGATGCTGGCAGAGGCCGACGAACTGGTAGGCCGCGATCTCCGGGTCGCAAGGGCGGAGC
>JANYFU010000555.1 GCA_025359665.1 Caulobacteraceae bacterium | reverse complement strand
GTCACCTACCGTCGCGAGGTCGTGGCCAGGAAGCCGACATTGGCGGTGTCGCGGGCATTGTTGCCCGGAGCGGACCCTCGGATGGGCTCTTCAGGGTGGACAGCGGACGGAGCATTCCAGACGATGGCAGTGGGTCAAACGCCGCTCACCCAGACCGGCCGCGCGATCTCCTAGCCCGGAGCTTCACATGGCCCCCAACCATAACCATGAACAGCCGCTCTATGCCACCAACGTTCGGATTCAGCGAGATCCCGGGACACCCCCTGGCCGCGCGCGTAAAGGCAGCCGAGCCGGCTCTCCGAGACCACTTCCCCCTGCTTGGCAGCCTCGAGATACCAACGTGCGGCTTTTGAATAATCCTGCGGCACGCCTTGGCCTATTTCGTAGAGATGACCAAGGTTGTATTGGCCAATCTCGTATCCCTGTTCTGCTGCTTTGCGAATCCAATCGGCTCCTTGAACGAAGTCCTGAGCGACGCCCTGACCATTAAGATAGAGAACGCCAAGATTGTTTTGAACTTCGGCGTCCCCCTGATTGGCCGCCTCTTGGAACCAAAACGCGGTTTGGGCAAGATCCTTTGGGACGCCTTCACCGTGCTCATACATCTGGCCGAGGCGGGATTGAGCTGGCTCGTATCCCTGATCCGCAGCCTTGCGGCACCAATACGCCGCTTTCGCGTGATCTTGAGGAACGCCCCGCCCCGGACCGTAGATGCTGACCAAATCGTATCGGGCCCGGGCAGATCCACGATCAGCAAGTCCCTGCCAAATACGCAGAGCGGCGGAGTAGTCTGCGTGGTCGTAAGCCGCTTGACCATCCTCAAGGGGCCCGGCCCAAACGGGGGCAAACGCCGCTAACGCCAAACCGCCCACGGTTAGGGCGATCATTCGCAGATGCTTCACGGTTTTGCTCCTGGGCTTAAGAAGGTGGCGCGAGAGACGAAGACGGCGCTTGCTCGGAGCCGTCAACAGTGAAGAGCCTCACTCGCGTGCGGTAAATTTGGCGAACGTCGGCAACGGGTCGAGGCTGTGTAAAAACGTTGGCGACGAGACATCGGTTAGAAGAAATTTGCGTTTTTGATCTCCCGGCACGTCATCTCCGCGAAGGTGTTCCGGAAGAGCCGCCTTTCGCGGTGAACCCGTGCGGCAGTTTTTCGGCTGCGCACGTTTTTACACAGCCTGGGTCGATTTTCCCCGGTGGCGGGCCGGCAACAAGCGGACCTTCGCGGCCCGACCCGCCGTCGGCGCGTGTAGAGGTGAAGCCAAAGTCCATTTCAGGTCGATGGCGCAATCTGGCCCTTTGTCCGATTTCTCACCTTCGCGACAACCGCGCTGATCGACCTTGCAGCGGGCGTGAAAAACCCTGTTGACTTGCATATTGCAATCATCTACGCTCTCCTCATGTCTGACGCCTCGACCGATCTGGCCGCGATCGACGCCAACCTCGTCAAGGGGGAGTGGTGGCTTTGCGTGATTGGCGAGTTGATCCAGATCGGCTTTACGATGACCCACGGGCTTATGCGCGGTGCAAATAGTGGCGGCGCGAGCCTCGGCGACAGGTGCGTGTCGATCGTCAGGGATTTCTGCCGCTTCACTGGCGCCGTTCAGAGGGCCATCGCCTTGAGCCAGCGGCTGGAGCGGGCGCTTCGCGGTCTTCGGGCTTTACGGGCCTGCACGGCCGAAGAGATCGCCGCCGCCAGGGCCGCAGCCGAGCTTGCGGCCGACAAACTGGCCGCTCGCCGCGACCGGGCGCGCGAGGCCGCCGAGGCCCGGCGCGAGGCGCGGGGCGAAGATGCCCGCAACGAGGATGGCGGCAAAAAGCATATCGGGGAACGGGTCACGGCGGCCGTCCGGCACGAAGCCGGCAGCGCCAGCGTTGAGCCGGCCTATGTGGATATCGAAACCCTGGAGCTGCGCGGATTGGTGGAGCGCATCTGCGCCGACCTTCGCATCACGCCGCCCTGGGACCGCTGGCAGGCCGAGGCATGGCTGCCGCCGACCCCCGACGTCGACGCTGTCGACTCTCCCGGCGAGCCATCGCCGAGCCACTCCCGACAGGGTCGAGCCGATGACGCCGTGTGGCGCGGCGCTGGGATCGCCACCCTCGACATCCTTAAGCCCCGGCTCGAGTGATCCCAGCCCGCCGGGCTCCCAGTCGAAAGCGGGAATTCAATCACCCCAAGTCGCGGGTTCGCGACGTGGGGCGCCGGCGCGCCGGTTGTCGGCCGAACGGACCTCCGACCGCGGGGTCGAGCCGGGACCCAGGTCAAAACCGGACCCCAGCCGGTCGAACCCATCCGCGCTCCAGCCGTCGCTACCCACCCCGTGGTGGACGAAGAACAGGCCGGCCGGGTCGCATCTCGCCTTCACGCCGCTCAGGCGGGGATAGTTTTCGCCCCAGTAGGCGTGCTTCCAGTCGGCGTTGAAATAGCTGCTTTCCGAGAGATAGGAGCCGGCGGCGGGAGAGAGCTGGCGCACCGTCTTGGCCGACGCCGCAACGCGCTCGGCGCTCCT
>JANYFU010000553.1 GCA_025359665.1 Caulobacteraceae bacterium | reverse complement strand
TGCCGGGTCACGCCAAGATCGGCCTGCACGAATTCAATGCGAGTATAGGGGTGGCGGAAGAGGTTGTTGAGCAGATCCTGCGAATACCGTACCGAAGGATGTTCGCGGAGACCCCGTTTGTAATCCGCCATGAGGCCGCGCATGCCTTCGATCAGTTCCAGGGTCTGCAGCGCGGTCAATGATATCGCGTACCGCCTGGAGCAGCCGATAGTAGTCGGCCTGGTGGGTGGTCACATAGCGGCTGAGGTAGAGGATCGGGTTTTCGAGCAAACCGACTCGCGTCAGATATAGCACGTTTATGATCCGGCCGATCCGGCCGTTGCCGTCCGTGAAAGGATGGATGCTTTCGAACTGGTGATGGATCAGCGCCATCTTCACCAGCGGATCCAGGCTGCTGGCGTCGTCGTCATTGATGAAGCGCTCGAGGGCGGTCATGTGCCCGACTATGTCTGCTCCGCTTTGGGGCGGTACATAGACGAGGGTCCCCGTCGCCTCGTTCTTGAGGGCGGTTCCTGGTGTGGCGCGAAAGCCTTCGTCCGTGCGCTTCAGCACCTGGAACATCTCGACGATGGTGTTGTTGGTCAGCAGGCCATGGTTCTGGCGTAGGCTATCGAATCCGCATTTCAGGGCGTCGCGATAGCTGGCGACTTCCTTGGCGGCCGGTGAGCCCGGTCCGTCCATGAACAGTCTGGCCTGGAACAGTTCGTCCTGGGTAGTGACGATGTTCTCGACTTCGGAACTGGCCTTGGCCTCTTGCAGCACGAGCGAGTCGATCAATATCGCCTGGTTTGGGATGCTCGCCGCGCGGCCCTTCAGTTCGGCCAGACGCCGGTGAGCCTCGGCAAGCGCGCGCAACACCGCTGGCGGCTAAGCGCCGCCCTCTTTAACTCGACGGTCAGCGAGGCGTTGTTTACGGGAATAGCGATGCGGTGTTAATCACCGCCTATTTTAAATTGTGACAATGCTTAAATGCTCTGAAAATTCAATCTGAAATACGTGGACAGCGATTGTCCAGAGCGCAACTTGCGTCGGATGCTCTTCAATCGGCAAAACCTCGAAGAATTTGGCTTCGTCGGCTGGCTCCCGTTTGCCGACGTTCGGTCGAGTGCATGCCCGACGACGGGTGGCGTCTATGTCGCGACTTACAGCGGCGGGAACCCGACGGAATTTACTGATAAGAGCCGCGGCGGCTGGTTCAAAGGCCAGGATCCTAGCGTCGCGCCGGCCGTGTTGGCCGTCAACTGGGTCGATGACGCCGAAGTCGTCTACATCGGCATGTCCGGCCAGCTGCGACGCGCCCTGCGGCTGTTCGCCGACTTCGGCGCTGGAGAGGCGATCAGTCATTGGGGGGGGCGCCTGATCTGGCAACTGCCCGATGTGTCAAAACTGTTGGTCGCCTGGAAGGAAACGCCTGGACAGGTCCCGAAAGTGGCCAAGGCGGAGCTTCTCGGGCTGTTCCGGCAAACTTATGGCAAGCCGCCGTTCGCCAACGATCCCGACCTGCTCGGGCGCTGATCGGGCGCGGCTTACGCCGCCTCGTCGATCTTCCCGAACGCCTCTCTCACCGCTCGCATCGCCTCCACCGCCCGGGGAATACCGGCGTATAGCGACAGGTGCGAGACGATCTCCTCGATCTCCACCCGGGTCAGGCCGTGACGCAGGCCGGCCGGGGCGTGGACGGCCAGTTCGGCGACCGCGCCCAGGGAAACCAGGATGGCGATGACGACGATCGAGCGGTCGCGCCGGGAGAGCTGCGGCCGACACCAGATCTCGCCGAACGCCCAGCGATAGGCCACAACCCCGACCTCGCCAAGCATGGCCTCCATGCGCGCCAGACCCTCGGCCGGGTCCAACGGGCTGGACCAGCCGGCGATGGTGGCCAGCACCTCGGCCCCGTCCCGGTCGCGCTCCTCGTCAGACTTGGGCGCCGAAGCGGTGCGGGCCGGCAGCGTCTCCTCGCCCGATGCGGCCAGCAGGGCCTTGTCGATGCGCCGGCTGGAGGCCATGGCGGCCGGGTAGCCGGCATAGGCGGCGACGTGCAACAGAACCTCCCTGATCTCCTCGGGAGTCAGGCCGTTACGCAGGCCGTTGCCGGTATGCGCCTCGAGTTCCTCATCGCGAGCCTGAGCGGCCAGGACCGAGATCACCAGCAGCGAGCGGTCGCGCCGGTTCAGTTGCGGGCGCGACCACATGGCGCCGACCACGTCGAAGGCCATGCCGCCCAGCGGACCCATGCGGCGGGCGAAGCTCTCGGCGATGCGCTCCGGTTCGACCCCCGGCGCGAAGGCCTTGAAAGTCTCCGCCGCGCTGGCGTGACGTTCAGCGTGGCTCTTGGATTCGGCCATCTATTTCTCCCTGAAACTTACGCCCGGTTTTTGAGGCCCCGCCGCGCTACGCGAAGGCGGCGAACACCTCGGCGACGGCCTTGGCCTGTCCGCCGCTGGTTGACGAGGGGACGATGATCGGTGTGGAGATTCCTGCGTCGAGCCAGGCCTCGACGCCGTCGCGCACCTTGGTCGGAGAGCCGAACAGGGTGTTGTCGGCCAGCCAGCGGTCGCTCATCAGGCCCGGCACGCGATCGAAGTCCTTGGCGGCGATCGCCGCCTCGATCGCGGTCATCTCTTCGAGGTAGCCGGCTTCCTTCCAATAGTTCCGGTAGTTCGGCAGCCGGCAATACATTGTCAGGATCTTCTTCAGCACCCCCTTGGCCGCCGCCTCGTCGGCGTCGATCACGGTGGGGGCCATGTCGCCGAGGAAGAAGCCCGCCTTGCGCTTGGCCTCGGGGATCAGCTTGAGCTGGGTCGACATGTAGCCGCGGGCGCCGTTGGCCCAGACCGCGCCGTCGCCGATCTCGCCGGCCAGTCCCAGCATCTTGCTGCGCAGCGTCGCCAGCACGATCGGCGGCAGCGGACCGGTGGTCGGCTCCGCGGCGCGCATCGCGGCGACATAGGCGCGCATGTCACCCAGCGGCTTGCCCACCGTCACGCCGTGCGCGGCATGGGAGGGGGCGTGACTGACGCCGATGCCCAGGCGGAATCGCCCGCCGCTGATCTCATGGATGAAGGCCGCGCTTCGGGCCATCTCGGCCGGCAGCCGGTAATAGATCGGCTGGATCGTCGTGCCCATGGGAATGGTGTGGGTCGCCTGGGCGATCGCCTGGCAAAGCCCCACACAGTCGCCCGCCCCGGCCGTCGCGCAATAGATACCGGCGAAACCCCGGGTTTCGACCTCCTTGGCCAGTTCGATTATCTGTAGGCGGCGACCGGG
>JANYFU010000552.1 GCA_025359665.1 Caulobacteraceae bacterium | reverse complement strand
CAACGACCGGCCGCTCCGGGCCTACCTGGAGTGTTGGCGAGTCGCTGACAGCATCGTTTATGCGATCGCCGAAGCCATGGCCGGCGGCGTGGCTTTCGACACCGAGCGCCTGAGAAAGGCCCTCGCCCGGGAGTTGGAGGCCGGACGATTGGTTATCGACACCCGCTATCGGTGGATGGTGGACGGGCTGGGACGACGGGTTCGATCCGTCAGGCGCGATTAGTCCCGAGCGTTTCGGCCACCAAACTACGGCGTCTTGGCTTGCACCCTAGCCACCGCGATCAGCGATTCCACGCAGTCGCGGATCGATTCGTCCAGAGGCCGGAAGATGACGCCCGTCGCCGCGCGGATCCGCTCGTTCTTCAGGTCGCAGAGCGACCAGATGGCCCGGAATTCGGCCTCGCGCGCCTTGATCCGATCGGGAAACGCATCGACCGGCGCGGTGTAGGCATGGTTCAACTCCGGCAACAGCCGGCCGATGTCGGCGCAGATGTCCTCAACCCTTCGAGCGTCGGTCGACCAGGCGATATAGCGCTCGCCATTTTTCACCGCCAGGCTTTCCAGAAGACCGACATGACAGGCGGCGTCATCCCGAACATCCACCGTCATCCAAGGGCGATAGACTCCGTTCTGGTCATAGCGGCCCACCAGCATGCCCTCGATATGGTGCTGCCACGGACCCATGTTCTTCTGGTGCGCCGACTGGATCGGGCCGACGTTGTCTCCCGGACAACAGGTGATCGCATCCCAGAAGCCACTGATCTCCGCCGCCTCGGCGAAGGCGCGCTCGGCGATAAGCTTGCCCATCGAATAACCCTGGCCGCGCTCGGGGGTGCGTTTGGGGTTCATTTCGTCGGGATATCGGTCTTCATAGAACACCGGCCTGCGCACTACCTCCTGCAGGTCCATTTCCGAGATCACCGCCGCGACGGATGAGGTGACGATCACCCGGGTCACGCTGCGCGAGGCGTTCACGCTGGCGACGATGTGATCGCAGGTGCGCTTCACATAGGCCTGGTCGTTGTAGTCGCTGATGTGGGCGACATGGCAGACGCCATGGCAGCCGGCGAAGATCTCGTCGAAACAGCCCTCCCGGTCCAGGTCGGCGGCGTGCAGGGTCAAACGGCCCGACGCGTGGCCGGGCATGGCTTTGAGGAAGTCTACGCGCGCGGCGTCATCGACGTTGCGCACGCAGGCACGGACGCGATAGCCCTTGTCCAGAAGCAGACGGACAACCCAGCCGCCAAGGAAACCAGCGGCGCCGGTGACGGCGACGACGCCGCGATGTGGGACGGGGGCCATCGATCAGCCTCCCACGCGCCAGCCGGTCTGCGTGGCCAGTTCGGCGAAAAACGCAGGCTCATAGGCGGATTCCGGATTGGCGCGCACCATGCTGTCCAGGGCGAGCGCGTCGTCGCCCACCAGAATACGCCAACGCTCGGCCTTGACCCCGTCCAGGATCACGGTCGCCGCGGCGGCGGCGGTCATCGGCGCGTCGTCCCGGAACCGCCGGGCCGCCTCGGCAATGAAGGCCTGTATCTGTTCGTCGCTGACGCTCGAACCATCGGATCCCACCGCGCCCAGCAGTTCCGCCATGCGGGTCCGGGCCTGGGCGATGGCGCCGGCGCTCAAGGTCTCGTCGTCCGAGCCGGTCAGCACCTTGCGGGAATTGGCGACAATCTCGGTGCCGATGTGGCCCGGCATCACCACCGAGCACTTGATGTGCGGTGCGTTGAGCCGCAGATCGGTGATCAGGGCCTCGGTGAAACCCTTCACCGCGAACTTGGCTGCGGCATAGGCCGTATGGGAAGTATGGGGACCGAGCGAAGCCCAGAAGCCGTTGACGCTGCTGGTGTTGACGATGTGACCTTCGTCGGCGACCATCAGCATCGGCAGGAAGGCGCGGCAACCGTTGTAGACGCCGCCCCAACAGATGGCGAAGGTGCGGTCCCAGCCCTCCCGGTCGCCGTTCACGAAACCACCGCCGCCGCCGATGCCGGCATTGTTGAACAACAGATGGATCTTGTCGGTGTCCTGGTCCTTAGCCACCGCGGCCTGGAAGGCCATCATCGCCGCCTCGTCCGACACGTCGGCCACGAAGGTGGTCACCCGCGTGCCCTGCGGCGCGTCGGCCTCGCATAGCGTCCTGGTGACGGCCATGTTGGCCGCGGAGACGTCGCACATCGCCACGTTGCAGCCTTCCGCCACCAGCTGGCGAGCGAGTTCCCGCCCCATGCCCGTGCCGCCGCCGGTGATCACCGCGAACTTGCCGGTAAAATCCTTCATGTCCGTTTTCTCCCGCCTCTGATGGGCTCTGCCTTGGCCTCTCTGTAAGGCAATCAGGCCACGGGGCGAGCCAAAAATTCCACCACCTGGCCCGGCGCTTCAACCGATCACGGCTGTCAGGATATAGCCTTGCTATGCGACCGGTTCGCCGATGACGTCGAAGCGGCTGATGGTGGTGGGTCCGAAGGCGGTGCTGATGGCGGTGTCGGTGGCATCCCGGCCGTGTGCCATCAGAATCCGCCCAATGCGTGGTTGAGGGTGGCGCGCGTCGGCGGTGTGCCAGCGACCGCCCAGATAGACCTCGAACCAGGCGCTGAAGTCCATCGGCAGTTCGACCGGCACGCCGATGTCCGGAAGATAGCCGGTGCAATAGCGGGCCGGAATGTTCATGCAGCGGCACAGGGTCACGGCCAGATGGGCGAAATCCCGGCACACCCCGACCCGCTCGTTGAAGGCTTCAAAGGCGGTTCGGGTGTTGCGGGCGTAGGGATAGCCGAACGTGATCCGCTCGTTGACCCACTCGACGATGGCCTGGACACGCTTCCAGCCCGGCGCCACGCCACCGAAAAGCGACCAGGCGGCGGTGGTCAGCTGGTCGGTCTCGCAGTAGCGGCTGCCCAGCAGGAAGACCAACAGGTCGCTGGGCAGAGCGTCCACTTCATGCTGGATGGCGTCGAAAGCCGGCTGGTCGGGCAAGCCGGAATCCGAGACAACATAGTCAGCGGTGAAACGGATCGGACCGCGCGGCGCCATCACCCGCGTGCAGAGGTTGCCGAAGCGATCGACATAGGTTCGCGTCGGCACGTTGGGGGAGACCGTCATCAGCTGCGGCGTCACCAGATCGTCGGTTCGCTCCGGTCGCAGGCTCAGCAGCAACATCATCGGCGTCGGGCCGGCGCAGTCATATATGATGTCGTAACCCACGCGGATGTGCATAGAGGTCCTGGCCTTTGAGTGAGAACGTCTGGAGGTCCACCCTAACGCCCTGGCGGCGGGGCGGGTTCCTTGGGCGCGGCGGGTCGCTTCGGATGTGTGAGGAGTAGGGCCATTCAACCACCCCAGTCCATGGAACTTTTGGAGGCGGGCGACCCCAAGCCCGTGGTAGCCGAAAATAGCGGCGCCGATTCACCGTTTCTTCTGGTCTGCGATCACGGCGGCCGCGCGGTTCCGCGCCGCCTGGGCCGGCTTGGCCTGCCGGATGCGGCGTTCGACGCCCATATCGCCTGGGATATCGGCGCCTTGAACCTGGCCCGTCGCTTGGCCGGCGCCCTTGATGCGGTTCTCATCCATCAAGCCTATTCGCGGCTGGTCATCGACTGCAACCGTTCGCCCGACCATTCTCAGTCGATCGTGACCGAGGGCGACGGTTGGAAGGTTCCAGGCAACCGTGATCTTTCATCGGACGACAAGGCCGCGCGGCGTCAGGCGATCTTCGAACCCTATCACGCGCGGATCGGCGCGGAGCTCGACGCCCGCCACTCGCGGGGAGCAAACACCGTGCTGATCTGCGTCCATAGTTTCACCCCCAGCCTGGGCGGCGTTGCCCGGCCCTGGGATGTCGGCGTGTTACATATGGGCAATTCCAGCGCCTCGACCGCGTTGCTGACGCTGTTGCGACAAGAGTCCGGTCTGATGATCGGTGACAACGAGCCCTACGCGATGGATGGGACCGACCATACCGCGCCGTTCCACGCCCACCTACGCGGACTGGATGCGGTGGAACTGGAGATACGACAGGACCACCTCCAACGCCAGGGCGGGCTGGAGGCTATGACCGGTCTGTTTACGCGGCTTCTACCGGCCGTGTGTGGTCCCAAGGCAGGGCCGCTCTGAACTAGAACGGCCCTGGAAGGTTCTTGAGTCGAGTGTGCAGTGCTTAGACAGATAGGAAGCCGCTCTTGGTGGCCCGACGGCGCAGGGCGCCGCCCAGGACGCCAAAACCGACCAGCATCATCGCCCAGGAAGCGGGCTCCGGCACGGCGGCGGTCAGGGTGCCACCGGCGACTTCGTTGTTCGCGGAGATCACATCGACTTCGAGATAGTAGTCGCCAGCTTTCGGTGTGAAGGCGATCGTCGGCGAGAAGTCAAGGCTGGACTGGGATTGGAACGTCCCGCTCCCGGGGGTGCCGCTGTAGAGGCTGTACTGGATTAGCTCGGGGGTGGAACCTCCATGGGCCAGCAACTGAGCCTGAACCTGGGTCGACGAGACTGAACCCACGGGATCTTCCAGCGTGAAGGTGTAGTCATAGGTAGTGCCGATCTTCATCTTCGTGGCCGGCAGGGTGCCGAGCGGATTGTTCAGCGAGAACGGGCCACTGGAGAAGGGTGTAATCACCGTCGCCGCCGAGACGGAAGACGTGATGGCCAGCGCCGATATGACGGCGGCTCCGGCAAAAAGAAATTTACTATTGAATATCATTAGATGTGCCTCCTAAGCTTTGGCGAATGCAATGTCGTGAGGCGTCATTGCCTCACTTAACAGAAATTAACATTATGACGGAGGGGAGGCAAGAGGTCGTTTGCAAGGCGGCCTCACTTGGCGAAATTGTCGCGGAACGAGGTTGAATTAAGATTTGGCGGCCCAATCCGATCAAAAACAAGGCTCAAACGCGTCCAGAGTTCCATTCGTGTGGCGGCAAAAGAAAAAAAGGGGCCGCCATCTGCGACCCCTTCAGATCTTTGGATTTCTGGAGCCTAAGCCGCCATTGTTGCGTTTTTGGTGGCCCGACGACGAAGGGCGACGCCCAAGGCGCTGAAGCCGGCGAGCATCATCGCCCAGGAGGCGGGTTCCGGCACGGCGGCTGTCAGAGTGCCCCCAGCCACTTCGTTATTGGCGGCGATATAGTTTACTTCGAGATAGTAGTCGCCGGCCGCCGGTGAGAAGGCGATGGTCGGCGAATAATCGAGGCTCGACTGGGACTGGAACGTGCCGCTGCCTGGCGTGCCGGTGTAGAGGCTGTATTGCATCAACTGGGGCGTGGAGCTGTTGTGGGCGAGGAGTTGCGCCTGAATCTGGGTCGACGTCGTGGTCCCTAGCGGGTCTTCCAGGGTGAATGTGAAGTCATAGGTGTTGCCGATCTTCAGCTTGGTGGCCGGCAAGGTGCCTAGCGAGTTACCCAGTGAGAACGGCCCGGTGGTGAAGGCCGTGATGACCGTCGCCGCGGCCACTGGTGAATTCGCGATCAGCGCCGAAAACATGGCGGCGCCGGCGAATAGCAATTTACCCTTGTGCGTCATTGAGTTTGGTCCCCGTGCGTTGGCATGGCCAATGGCATGAAGCGTCATTGCCTCATTTAACACAAATTAACATTATGTTTAGGATTGGGCAAGAGTTTGCCGCGCGGCGAGGCGAACTGGGCAAAATGTCGCGGCGCCGTTTCGTTGTGCGGCCAGCGCCACAACCAAAAAAGGGCCGCCTTTCGGCGACCCCTTTAGGTAACGATATCTTGTAAGGCTTAGACCGCGACGGAAGCAGTCTTGGCGGCCCGGCGACGAAGGGCAACGCCCAGGACCCCAAAGCCCACCAGCATCATCGCCCAGGAAGCGGGTTCCGGAACGGCGGCGGTCAGGGTGCCACCAGCCACTTCACCGCTCACCGCGATGTAGTTCACTTCAACATAGTAGTCGCCAGCGGCGGGTGTGAAGGCGATCGTAGGCGAGAAGTCCAAGCTCGACTGCGAGAGGAACGTTCCCGAACCCGAGGTGCCGCTATAGAGGCTGTACTGGATCAGCTCGGGGGTGGACGATCCACCCTTCAGGAGTTGGGCTGAAAGCTGAACCGAGGTGCTCGTGCCAAGCGGAGCGTCCAGTGTGAAGCTGAAATCATAGGTGTTGGCGGCCAACAGCTTCGTCGCAGGGGCTGTGCCGAGCGGATTGTTCAGGTCGAACGGACCGGTGGTGAAAGGCGTGACGATCGTCACGGCTGAAGCCGGAGCGGCCATCGCGAGAGCCGAGAGAACGGCGGCGCCGGCGAAAAGGGTCTTTAGAGTGGTCGTCATTGTAATTTACTCCTACGCTTCGCTGCGGAGATCGCGGTGAAGTGGCCGACGGCCGATGACGACCTGATAGCATTCAGACTAAAATAGGGCAAGGGGTTGGCGGCGAAAAATGATGCGTCGCGATAAAACCCTGGGAAAAGGCCGGATGGGGTCAATGACGACCCCAAAAAGTCACTTGGCGCCTGAAAATATGGCGAATAGGTGTCGAACGATGGCGGAAGTGCGATACCGCACTAAACCGTGAACAGAACTCATGGCCGCAAACGAAAAGAGGCCGCCTTTCGGCGACCCCTTTAAGCAACGATATTTTGTAAGGCTTAGGCCGCGACGGAAGCGGTCTTGGCGGCCCGGCGACGCAGGGCGACGCCCAGGGCGCCGAAGCCGACCAGCATCATCGCCCAGGAAGCGGGTTCCGGAACGGCGGCGGTCAGAGTGCCACCGGCCACTTCACCGCTCGCGGCGATGAAGTTCACTTCAACATAGTAGTCGCCGGCGGCGGGCGTGAAGGAGATCGTGGGCGAGAAGTCGAGGCTCGACTGAGACAGGAACGTTCCCGAACCCGGGGTGCCGCTATAGAGGCTGTACTGGATTAACTCCGGAGTGGAGGCGCTGTGGGCCAGGAGTTGGGCCGACACCTGGGTCGAAGCGCTGGTGCCCAGCGGATCAACGAGGGTGAAGGTGTAGTCGTAGGTGTTGGCCTTAAGCATCTTGGTGGCCGGCAGTGTGCCGAGTGGGTTGTTCAAGGAAAACGGACCCGAGGTGAAAGGCACAATGATCGTAGCAGCCGAAACGGCCGCGCTCAGGGCGAGAGCCGAGATGAGAGCGGCCCCGGCGAAGAGCGTCTTAACACTGATCGTCATGTTGGTATCCCCGTTACGTCCTCCCGACCTCCGGAAAAACGCGGCGCAAGGCCTATGAAGGTCCAATTAGCATTCAGGCCGAAATAGGGCAAGGGGGACTCCGCGAAAAAGGGCGACACACGATTAGAATTTTAAACGACCAACGTCGGAAATTTTGAAGCATCAATAAGTTACTGAAAAACAAAGAAAATAACGCTGCCCTGAATGAGTGTTTCCCAATTTGGATCGGCCGTCGAGTTTCCTTAGGTTTCGAATGAGTCGATGATGAGTCAAATCGATGTCGAGGCGGACTGATCATGCGCGCAATGGCGCATCGCATGGCGACCTCGGCGAACCTCTTGCACGGGCGACTCGGAGGGATGAATGTCGAACTTAAGCTATTGGACAGGGTCATGAGCGCTCCGCATCTGGTCTATTTCGCCCATCCCATGTGCTCCTGGCGCCGGGGGTTCGCCTCGGCTACGGATGCGGTGGACGAGGTCTGGGGCGACACCTTACCGGCCATCGCCGGACAGTTGACCGCGGCGGCTTGAGTCCGGATGGCGCCGCCGATCGGTGGGCTCGGCCTGATCGAAGGCTACTACGGCCGGCCATGGTCGTGGGAAGACCGAACGGCCACCGCGACCTTCCTGGCCGGTTATGGCTACGAATTCTTT
>JANYFU010000528.1 GCA_025359665.1 Caulobacteraceae bacterium | reverse complement strand
CAGCGCCAACAGGTTCCAGACCATCCTCGGCGTCGTTACCGCCTGATTTTAGGACCCCCAAAAGGGGTGGGTAATTACGCGCTCGCCGCCCTTCCCCGAGATGTCGCCGCCTTGGCGAAGGTCGCTCAGGGCCTGATCCTGCATGAGCACTGGTCGGAGGCCTATGGCCAGACGCTGTCGGACGAGCGTCGAAGCGAGGTTCACCTGCGCGGCCTGCCGGCCATGCTTGACCAGGTCCTGGTCCATGATCCGCGGCCGCTGGCCGAGCCGCGCGGCCCGGAGGATCGGCTGATCGGCAACTGCCGCGACTTCACCCTGTTCACCGTCGCGGCCCTGCGGGCCCAGGGTGTCCCCGCCCGGGCGCGCTGCGGCTTTGGGGCCTATTTCGAACGCGGCAAGTTCGTGGATCATTGGGTCGCGGAATATTGGAGCGACGAGCGGGACCGATGGGTGATGGCCGACGCCCAGATCGATGAGTTGCAGTCCGGTCGCCTGCATCCCGATTTCGACGTTCTTGATACGCCGGCCAACCGCTTTCTCACCGGCGGTGTCGCCTGGCGGGCCTGCCGCGCCGGACGCAAGGAGCCGTCGGCGTTCGGGATCATGCACATGAACGGCCTGTGGTTCGTCGCCGGCAACGTCGTGCGCGACGCCGCGTCGCTGGCGGGGATGGAGATGATGGCCTGGGATTGCTGGGGAGCGATGCCGGAAGTCGGCGGCGACATCGACCCGGCCGGGCTGTCCTGGTTCGACCAACTGGCCGAGCTTACCCGCGATCCCGACACCGCATTCGATGAGCTGATCGCTCTCAACCGCGACGACGAGCGCCAGCGGGTGCCGCCGGTGGTGTTCAACGCCGTACGCCAGACGCCGGAGACGGTCTGAACCGCGATCAGCCGCCTTTGTGCAGCACCGCCACGAAGAACCCATCGGTTCCCGCCGTCAGCGGTGTCAGGCGCAGGAAACCTTCCGCGGTCAGAAAGCGGTCGGCCGGACCGATAGCAGGGGTGATTGAGAAATCCGGGTTGGCCGCCAGGAAGGCCGCGATCCGGTCCTCGTTCTCCTCGGCCAGCAGCGAGCAGGTGACATAGATCAGCCGCCCGCCGGGCCTGAGGAACGGCGCGGCGCCGGCCAGCACCGCGTCCTGCTCCTCGATCCGCCGGGCCAGCTGTTCGGGGCTCAGCCGCCATTTGGCGTCGGGATGGCGTCGCCAGGTTCCCGAGCCTGTGCAGGGCGCATCGACGAACACCAGGTCCATCCTGCCCTCCAGCCCAGCCAGGGGGTCAGGGTGGATTGGCGAGCGGATCTGAAGGTTGCGCACCCCGGCCCGCTGCGATCGCCGCACAGTGTCGGTCAGTCGACGGGCGTCGGAGTCATAGGCGTAGAGCTGGCCCTTGTTGGCCATGGCGGCCGCCAGGCTCAATGTCTTGCCCCCGCCCCCGGCGCAATAGTCGAGCACCTGCTTGCCGACGATCTCGCCGGCGCAGGCGGCGGCGATCTGCGAACCGAGATCCTGGATCTCGAACCAGCCCTTTTCGAATTCTGGGGCGGTTTCAACCGGCGCGGCCCGCTCGCTGGCGGCGGGGGCGGCGATGCGGATGGCGTACGACAGGAAATCTGAGGTTTTGGGGTCGAACGGCGCCAGCGCCTTTAGCGCCCGCGCCGTATCGGCCTTCAGGCTGTTGACCCTCAGGTCGGTCGGCGCGCGGGCGGCCAGGGCTTCGGCCTCGGCGGCGCGGCTTTCGCCAAACACGCGGGTCAGGGCGCCATCGAGCCAATCGGGATAATCGCCCCGCACCGGCGGCGGTGCGCCGTTCAGCCCCTGGTCGGTGGCAAGCAGGACGCGTTCGTTGTCGGCCAGCGCGCCGGGTCCATGATCATCCCCGGCGGCCGTGGCCAGCCGCTCGATATTCCACCCCCATAGGAAACGAACGGCGGCCAGCACGGCGGCGCGGTCGGAGGCGTCCTCGCCCATCCGCCAGGCCAATGACCGGCGGCGGCGCAACACATCCAGCACCAGACCGGAGACGAAGGCGCGATCCTTGGCCCCGGCATAACGGGCGCTCTCGCCCCAGTTCTTCAGCGCCATCCGCGCGGGTTTGTGACGGCCGGCTATGTCGCCCAGAACCTCGATCGCCGCCGCCAGACGGCCCCCGTCGCGCAAGGACCGCTAGACCGCGGTGGGATAGTTGGGCGCCTCGCGCGTGATCATCACGTCGTGTACGTGGCTCTCCCGGTGGCCGGCCCCGGTGATGCGCACGAACCTTGCGCGCTCCTGGAACGAAGGGATATCGGCCGCGCCCAGATAGCCCATGGCGGCGCGCAGGCCGCCGACCAGCTGGTGGATCACCGGCTGGATCGGACCCTTATAGGGCGTCTGG
>JANYFU010000518.1 GCA_025359665.1 Caulobacteraceae bacterium | reverse complement strand
CCTCGCGCGCCGCCTCCAGCTCGAGATGTTCCTCTCCTCGCTGAACCCCTCGCTGGAGCTCCCGGGACACAGCCTCCCCGCCCCGGCTCCGGTCGCGCTCCCGCACACCCTCCCCCCGCCGGCCCTCCCCCCGCCGACCGCGACACGGACTGGACGCGCTTCGATACCAACACCGAACGCCTCGTCGAGTTCGAGCGTCCCGAAACCCTCCGCCACGCCTCGTTCCGGCAGACCGTCGACACCCTCTGCGCCGACGTCGGAGCCACGGTCGACTGGACGCGCTGGAAGATCGAGGTTTCGGCGCCGGGCTACGACACCGTCGAACCCCAGCGCTTCAAACGCTCCGCCGAGCCAGCCCCGGAAACACCCCTCCCCCCGTGAGCCTAGTCCGCGTCCATCTTCAGCGCGGCGATGAACGCCTCCTGCGGGATCTCGACCTTGCCGAACTGGCGCATCTTCTTCTTGCCCTCCTTCTGCTTGTCCAGCAGCTTGCGTTTGCGCGTCGCGTCGCCGCCGTAGCACTTGGCGGTGACGTCCTTGCGCAGGGCGCGCACCGTCTCGCGGGCGATGATCTTGCCGCCGATGGCGGCCTGGATCGGGATGACGAAGAGGTGGGGCGGGATCAGCTCCTTCATCTTCTCCACCATGCCCCGGCCGCGCGTGTCGGCGCGGTTGCGGTGGACGAGCATGGAGAGGGCGTCGACCGGCTCGGCGTTGACCAGGATCGACATCTTCACCAGGTCGCCGGTGCGGTATTCCTGGATGGCGTAGTCGAAGCTGGCGTAGCCCTTCGAGATGCTCTTCAACCGGTCATAGAAGTCGAACACCACCTCGTTGAGCGGCAGGTCGTAGACCACCATGGCGCGGCTGCCGACATAGCTCAGCTCCTTCTGCTCGCCGCGGCGGTCCTGGCACAGCTTGATCACCGCGCCGAGGTATTCGTCCGGGGTGAAGATGGTGGCGCGGATCCACGGCTCGGCGATCGAGGCGATGCGCACCACGTCGGGCAGGTCGGCGGGATTGTGCAGCTCGATCATCGAGCCATCGGTCAGGGTGATCTTGTAGATCACGCTGGGCGCCGTGGCGATCAGGTCGAGGTTGAACTCGCGGGTCAGCCGCTCCTGGACGATCTCCAGGTGCAGCAACCCCAGGAACCCGCAGCGGAAGCCGAAGCCGAGCGCCGCGCTGGTCTCCATCTCATAGGTGAAGCTGGCGTCGTTGAGGCGCAGGCGCCCGACCGCGGCGCGCAGGTCCTCGAAGTCTGCGGCGTCGACGGGGAACAGGCCGCAGAACACCACCGGCTGCACCGGCTTGAACCCGGTCAGGGCCTTGGCCGTCTGGCGCTTTTCCTCGGTGATAGTCTCGCCGACGGCGGCGTCGGCCACTTCCTTGATCTGGGCGGTGATGAAGCCGATCTCGCCGGGGCCTAGTGATGGAACATCGACAGCCTTTGGTTGAAAAACCCCGATCTTGTCGATCTTGTAGGTGGCGCCGGTCTGCATCATCCGCACCTGGGCGCCTGCCTTCAGCACCCCGTCGAACACCCGCACCAGCACCACCACGCCCAGATAGGCGTCGTACCAGGCGTCGACCAGCAGCGCCTTCAGCGGCGCCGCGGCGTCGCCCTTGGGCGGCGGCAGGCGGGTGACGATGGCTTCGAGCACGTCGTGGATGCCAAGGCCGGTCTTGGCCGAACATTCCACGGCGTCGCTGGCGTCGATGCCGATCACGTCCTCGATCTGCTGGCGGATGCGGTCGGGCTCGGCGGCCGGCAGATCGACTTTGTTGAGAACCGGCACGATCTCGTGATTGTTATCCAGCGCCTGGTAGACATTGGCCAGGGTCTGGGCCTCGACCCCCTGGCTGGCGTCGACCACCAGGATCGATCCCTCGCAGGCGGCCAGCGAGCGGCTGACCTCATAGGCGAAATCGACGTGGCCGGGGGTATCCATCAGGTTGAGCACATAGTCCTCGCCGTCGTCGGCCTTGTAGTTGAGGCGGACGGTCTGGGCCTTGATGGTGATGCCGCGCTCGCGCTCGATATCCATCGAATCGAGCACCTGCTCCTTCATCTCCCGCGCGGTCAGGCCGCCGGTCTCCTGGATCAGGCGATCGGACAGGGTGGATTTGCCGTGGTCGATGTGGGCGACGATGGAAAAGTTGCGGATATGGCTGAGGGAGGTCGTCATCCCGCGCCTCTAGCATGGTTCAGGGGCCGGGCGGCAATTCAGCCACCGTTAAGGCTCGGGGTTTAAGACAGGCGCGCGGCCTGATTCATCGGCCGGCCGTCGTTCGCTCGGAGCCCCCATGGACCGTCGCCTTCTCCTACTCGCCAGTCTCGCCGCCCTGACCGCCGGGCCGACGCTCGCCCAGCAGCAGATGGATGGCCAGTCGCCTCCTCCTCCACCCCCGCCGCCACCGGCGCCGTCGGACAGGGCGCTGACCTACGACGAGGACGAACTGGTCCACCGGGCTTCCGACTTCATGGGTGTCACCGCCGAGACGGCCGGTGGGATCATCGAAAAGACCTTCAAGGACCAGGGCCGGCCCACCGCCTATATCGCCGGCGAGGAGGCCTCGGCGGCCTTCGTGGCCGGGCTGCGTTATGGCAAGGGTCTGCTGTATATGAAGGGCCGGCCGGCGATGAGCGTCTATTGGCAGGGTCCATCGGTCGGCTTCGACGCCGGCGGTAACGGCAGCCGGGTGTTCGTGCTGTGCTATAACCTGCAGTACCCCGACGCGATTTTCCGCCGGTTTCCCGGCGTCGATGGCTCGGCCTATTTCATCGGCGGCCTGGGGGTGAACTATCAGCGGGCCGACACCATAACCTTGGCCCCGATCCGCGCCGGCGTAGGGTTCAGGCTCGGCGCCAACATCGGTTACCTGTCCTACAGCCGAAAGCGGAACATCTTCCCGTTCTAGAGTGTTCGGCAGCCGAGTCGCCAGGCTGGAGCCCCCATCCCACCCTTCGGGCGGACTTCCCCCAGCGGGGGAAGAGAGGCGCCCATCTCCTCCCCCGCTGGGGGTGGAGGTCGCATGCGACCGACCGGACCGCGAAGCGGTGGAGGGGGCTCCAGCTTGGCGGCACGGTTGAGCCGCCCTCAAGGCTGGGTGAAGGCCACCGTGTAGTTCAACATCCGCGACTCACCGGCCGGGATGGCCAGTCGCCAGACCGGGTCGCCTGCCTTGAGGCTGTGGGCCTTGGATTCAGCGGCGACTTTGAAGCCGGCCCGATAGCCGCGTTGATGACGGATTTCCACCGTCACGGCGGTGGATTTGGCGTTGGTGGCGGTAAGTTCGAAAGCCTTCCCGCGTCCGGTGTCGGAGGTCATGCGCTGGGTGATCGAGACGTCCGAGGCGGCGCCGCCGTCGATCTCGAAGGGCTCGTTCACCGGCACGTCGCGCGTCAGCGGGTGCTCGCCCGCGAACAGTTCACGCCCGCCGTAACGCAGGCGCAGGCTGATATTTCCGGCCGGCAGGGGCTGGCCCAGGCCATGGCCGGTGTTGTTCTCCAGCCGCATCATCACGCCCGCCGGCTCAGGCGGCCCCGAGGCGGCTTCATACTCGTTGACGGTATGGGTGTAGACAGTTTCGAACCGCGCGGCCGGCTGGCTGAGGAACATGACCTGTTTGGTCTGGTGAGCGGCGACGGTGGTCGGTTCGGCCAGAGTGTAGAGCTTGTAATCGCCCAGATCGCTTTGAACGGCGCGCTTCTGGAGGGCGCCGGCCATCATTGGCGAGACGTTCGCCAACATGGGCTGGGGAATGCGGGATCCCGTGACCAACAGCTCAACATCCCGTCCAAGTTGGAGCTTTGGCCAACCGCCATGCGTGGTTTCAGTCGGCCAGCATTCGGTCTCCACGGGCGAGGTCTCGATGTCCGGCGGGTTCACCGACTGGCGCGCAAGATTGCCGGCCACCACCTCGGTCGGGGCGTCGGCGAAGCCGGTCGCGCCGCGATTGGCCAGCGTGATCCACCCGGTCAGGGCCAGGGTGCGGCCGTCGGGATTGATCCGGGCGACATAGTCGGCCGCCCAGTTCAGCCGCTCGGTGAGATAGCTGACCCGCAGCGTGAAGCGGCCCGCGCGCGGCGCGTCGGCCAGCACCGACAGGGTCGGCTTGTCGGAGAGGCCCGCCGGTGCATGATCGAACACCAGCCGCTCGGTCTCGCCACCGCAATGCAGCGCCTCGATACGCCCGCCGACGTTCAGCGCCACCCCATCGGGGCCGGAAACAAGCGTGGCGGGTTCCTGGTGTTCCCGGCCCGTCCTGATGTCCGTCCGCACCAGCCGCACCGTCTGGCCTATCGAATGACCGAGCAGAGATCCGGGGCTAAGCAGGTCATAATCGAAATTGCGCTCGGCTATCCTGCCCGGCAGGCCCTCCACCGCCGCGCTCTGGGGAATGATCCCATCGCCGACGTCCTCGAAGCGAATCCGGGAGCGCCCCGCCGGCAGATCCACGGTTCGGGCCTCAATGATCAACGCCAGGCCGCGCGCGCTCTGGCCGTCGCGATAGATCACCACCGCAACCGCCTCGGGCTTTGCGGACACGACGGTATCGGCCAGCGCCGGTGTCGCGGCCAGAAGCAGCAACGCTATGACAGGCGCGAGGGACACCTACCACCAGGTCTCAATCTGGGTGGAGAGCGTGACCTGGCCGCCGGCCGGGATTTTGACCGACCATCCGCGTGTATAGGCGTCGATCGCGCGGCCGGTCAGGCTCTCGGCGATCACCTTGGTCTGGCGCCATAGCCCGCCTTGCCGCAATTCGACGGTAACCGCTTTCGTCTTGGCGTTCTTGAGCAAATACGTCATGGCATAGCGCGACCGCAGGTTGCCGATCGCCTGGTCCGAGACCAGGGTCGGCTGCACCGTGACGTCGAAGGCGTAGCCGATCGTCACCGCCAGTTCGCTGCCCTGTGGCGTGTGGCCAATGGCGTTCTCGCCCACGAATTTGGCCTCGCCCGTGCTGTCCCGCTGATAGACGCGGATCGTTCCGGCCGGCAGGCCCGACCCAAGCCCTCCAGCGGCGCCGCTGGAAAAATCCACGGCGACCGAGGCATTGGACGGCTCATCCTGGCTGACAAAGCCGCCGCTCGTCCATTGATAGACCTTGTGCGCGGTCACCCCCTTGGCGTCCAGGAAGCTGACCTGTTTGGTCTGGTTCTGGGCGATCGTCGTTCGCTCGGGCAGGCTGTAGATGTAGGCATCGCCCAGGGCCTTGCCCGGACCGGTGTTGGCCTCCGCGCCGGCCGTTTTTACGCCCCTGATCCCGCTCCGAGGTGCGTAATAGGGTCGCGGTTGCGGTTCACCGTCCGCGGTGATGTCGCCGGCCACCAGTTGGGTGTCGGCGTCGGTGAAACCGGTGCCGGAGGTGTTGGTCAGGGTGATCCAACCCTGCAGGTCAAGCCTGCCGGCCGGCTCGTCGAACAGCGCCACATAGTCGGCCTTCCAGGCAAGGCCGGTGGTCAGGTAGCTAAGGTCGACCAGCCGCTCGCCTGCCCGGGCCGAGTCGACGGTGACCGACAAGGTGGGGCTGGCGCGCAGGTTAATGGGCACGCCGCCGAAGATCACCCGGGTCGGCACGCCGTCGTCGCGCAGCACCTCGATGCGGTCGCCGATCTTCAGGATCACCCCTTCGTTGGCCGACAGCACCGTGGCGGTCTCGGTGGTCTGGGCGCCATTGCCGGGGTTGACGCGGACGATCTGCACCTGCTGGCCGACCGCCTTTTCCATCATCTTCTGGGGGGTCAGCAGGTCGAAATCGAAGTTCTGTTCGACGATCGACAGCCCCTCGCCGGTCAGGGTGACGGTCTCTGGACGGATGGCGGCGGAGACGTCTTTCAGCTCCAGTCTCTGGCGGCCCTTGGCGATATCGATCCGGCGGACGTCGTCCACCAGGGCGAGGTTGGCGTTGTAGATGGTGACGGAGAGGCCCGGTTTTTCAGCGGCCTGGGCGACGCCGACCATGGCCATCGCGGCGGCGGCAAACAGGAAGGTCTTCAACTTGAACGTCTCCGGCGCCTCAATGAGGCGGCAGAGTCTCACGGCCCCAGGGCGCTGTCGAGGCGCTAGGCCAATCAGACGTGGTCGCGGAATTGCATTTATGATTGAAGTGGGTGCTTAGTGAGAGGCTTTGAAGCAAGGGGGAATAGCGCGATGCGCCAGTTGTTTGCGCCCGTGACAGTTGGCTTTGTGGCCTTGGCGTCCATGGCGGTCGCGAAAATCGACGCGGTCCAGACGACCCGCTCCGTCAGCTATTCGGCCGCCGAAATCAACGGCGCCGCAACAGTCGGGAATTCGTCCACGCAACTCGGCCCTGGAGCGGGCTTTACCTACAACAACTATCAGGTCTCGGCCGTTGTCTCCGCCACGGATATCGCCTTCGGCGCCAATGCCACCGCGCAGGGCTATTCCGCCAACGTGGCCGCCTCCACCAGCGTCAAGGTCAAATTCACCAACGACGGTTCGGCGGCGGTGACGCCAACCCTGCACTCGGCCATAACCCCCGGCGGCTTCGGCTTCTACATCGCCAACCCCTCGCTCGGAACGGCCGGCACCGATCGTGGTGGCAACTATGTGGACATCAACACGTCACCACAGAATACGGGCCTGGGGTTCACCGATCTTTCGCCCTACCCTTCCGGCGGCACTCAGAGAATGGCCGACGCGTTCTTTGACTTTACGATAGCCTCGGGAAACTCGGTCGTCGCCAACTACAGCGGTGAAGTCTGGCTCGACTACAATGCGGCAAGCCCCGCAAATCCCATCCTTGGCTACCAGCTCCAAGGCCTCGCCCCGACGTTAAAAAATTTCGCGCTGGCGACGGCCGTCGATAACAAAGGCGCCTACGGATTCCAGTGGGACGCGACGGATTTCACTGTGGTGCTGGGCGGTCTGCTGGCTCCGGGAGCTTCGCGCACCTTGACCTACACCACGTCGGTCACCGCGATTACGGGTGGCGTGGGAACAGCGCCCAACTCCGCCGAACAGATTCAAACCTACGTGGGCTTCGGCGACCCGATCGG
>JANYFU010000488.1 GCA_025359665.1 Caulobacteraceae bacterium | reverse complement strand
TCCCAGGTCGACGACGATCACCGGCGGTCCCGACAGCGGCGTCCGCCGCGCGTCGCCTTCATCGGTCAGCACCGCCGGCACGAACCCCGGCGAGCCCGTCGCCTGCCGGCGCCACTGGTAGATCAGGCTCGTCGCCACGTTTAGCCGCCGCGACACGTCCGACACGATGGCCCCCGGCGCGAACGCCTCGGCCAACACCGCCAGTTTCTCCTCAGGCCGCCAGCGCCGACGACGCTCCGGACCCATCACCACGCTCATCTGGGACATGCTGTGCAGCTACGAGCCCACTTAAGGACGGACTTAAGAGCACAGCTTCAACGACACACCCCATCAGCCGCAAGGCGGCCCCCGGCGTAGGGTTACCATAAGGACGACTTAAGCACGCAGCATCCGCATCAGCCCTCAGGCCGACAAGGCGGTCTTCGGCGGAGGGTTACGATTTGACGTACTTGTCGATTTGACAACATCAGCGCTGTTCGAGTTCAGCGAACGCGCGGCCCATGGCGGCCCTTTGTGGATCCGGGTCAACAATCCTGGAGGGAGGCGCTACCCATTCCCTGCCGGCGCTATCCTGCCCGTGGTGGGTCTCCCGCCGGCCCCTCTTGGACACGTGCCGCATCCATACACGCCTTTACCTGCGCCCACGTAATTGGACGCCCATGGGCGAGTTCGTTGCGCGCTTCGCGGAAGACTTCCAAGAACCCCCTTAGGTCGCGAGCCCGCTCAAGTTGAACTGACAAGGGACCCCAATCGAGGGACTCTATGTCTGGACCCGAGCGGAAGGGATCCGGCCGCAGACTGCGCCTCTCCCGCTCGATGAGATTCAGGCGTTGGCGCTCGATCCAGGGCAGGAGCATGGTGAGTTGCCCGCGCCAAACCCGTTTGGTTAGGGACGCTGGCTTGTTGGCTGCGAGCCAAAGGGCGTGCTCCGCGTCCTCGCCTCCCCAGCCGTCAAGGCAGGCGCGCTCCCATGCCAACGGCATGCCGTGCCAGTTGGTCTTACGTCCGTCATCCCAGCTCTGCACGTGCAAGTCCGGCCGAACGGCCTTCTCGATCGGTAACACCGTCAGCTGGTCGAGCAGGCCGACGTCCCAGGCCGCGACCTCGATCGCCACAGACGCCACCAGTCGCGCCTCTAGGGGCCTCGCTGACCTCGGCAGCGCGGCGGCATAGGCTGCACCGTCCAAGGGGCTGAAGAGATCGCGCACTTTCTCGACTTGACAGTCGTCGATCCCGGCGGCGCCGTCCTCGCTGATCACGATCAGGATCGGCCCCGTGCCTGAGCTTTGACGACGAATCAGCCGGGCGAACGTTGCCAACTCGACATGGGCCGGGCCGCGGCACAGGGTTAATAGGGCAACATGGGCCAGGGCTGGCGACGTAGCGAGGCTGGCGGGGCCGGATGGTGGCAGGCTCGCCTCAGCTGAAAGGCTATCGCTAAATGACTCGCCCGCCCTCTGATCTAGACGGATGACCGCGTAGTCGAGGTCGTTGACGAGGTGGTCGTGAATGGCTTCGCTGAGCCCCTCCGTCGAGTGCGGCGCGTGTAGCACGGTGACCTTCTGCCTGGCAGTGACACCGCACACGCGGGTAACGAAACTCCTCGGCCCGGGCAGCGTCCATGGCTTAGGGTGCCGCACCATCAGCCGCGCGGCGCAAGCACCGCGGCCACGAAGGGGTTTAGCGTCAAGCGCGTCCTGTTGCTGTTAGGAGTACGTTCAAGAATTCCTAGCCGCTCCAGGTGGCCTACCACCTTTTCGGCTCGCTCAACGCCCATGCTCTCCAGGTCGGCAATCGGGTCCTCCGGATCGTACTGGGCCAGAATTCGGGCTGCTTCAGCGAGACGCGCGTCGTCCAGACCGAGGGCTGTCAGGGTTTCCGGAGCGGCGACGTGGCGTGTGTGAGCCTCAATGGCGCCGTCGAGGATATCTGAGCTTCGGCCCAATCCAGAGAGAAATAGAGGGTAACCTCCCGTCAGAGTCCGCAGCCGGTCCTCCAGCGCCTCGAGCGCGCCACGGGCACGAAGCCACTGTTTCAGCCCGCTGCGCCCCAAAGTGGATAGGCTCAAGAGATCCGCTCCCCAGAGCCGGCCGTGCTCGTCGATCTCATCGACGGAGACCCAATCAATCCAATCTGGAACGATTAGCACGCGAACCGCGCCTGTCCTCCCACTTCGCCGCGACGCGGCATCGAGTGCGAGATCGACCATCTCCCGTCCCAGCCAAGGGCCTGTGATGACCAGCAAGTTCCGGCGACCGGCGCGCACGCGTTCGGCGGCTGTTGAGAGCTGTTCACTGAACGCGCGCGCGGTCTTGTAGGTGGCCACGCGAATGGCGAGTTCGTCATCCTCCAATTCCAACAACGATGGCGCTATTCGGTCCAGACCCAGCGCCATGGAGCCCAAAGCCAGGTGGACGCTTGGTGAAGCTGGGGTCGGACCAAGCAGCCGACCCTCCTGCCGCGATGTCATCGGCGACGGCGCCTGCGTGTTCTTATCAAGCCGACGAAGGCTGCCAGTGTCGAGCTTTTCGGGGCCGGGGCTCTCACTCAGCTCGACCAACTCCTGTTCGACCTGATCCTTGCTGCCAAGCATTGCGGCGATACGCGAAGACCGTATCGCATACCTGTCGCCCGAGGCGACCAACACTCCCAGTCCAACCATCTCCTGTAGAAGCCCCTGGAATGCGTCCAGCGAATTGTCCTCCTCGAATCCCTGAGGCCACCACTCGCGCGCCAACGCCTGAACCTCAACGTCGGTGAGAGAGACAGGGGCGCCAGTCTGCTCCCTTCGGTCGAGAAAGCGTTGCAGCATCGCCAGTGTTATCAACCGGTAACGCTCATCCAAGGAGAGCGTCATGCGAAATTTGGCGCGAATGTTCTCTTTGAATAACTGATCTTCAAGAGCGTTCTGCACGTCCTGTTCGCCCACCACGATCGGCAGAAGCGATGATGGCTTGAGACGGGCGTGGG
>JANYFU010000478.1 GCA_025359665.1 Caulobacteraceae bacterium | reverse complement strand
CGCGCTCGGCCATGGTCACCCCGAACAGGCGGTCCATGCGGGCCATGGTGACGGGATTGTGGGTGATGGCGATGAAGCGCGTTTCGGTGCGCCGGCGCATCTCGTCCAGCATGTTGCAGAAGCGATCGACATTGGCGTCGTCCAGCGGCGCGTCCACCTCGTCGAGCACGCAGATCGGCGCGGGATTGGCCAGGAACACCGCGAAGATCAGGGCCACGGCGGTCAGCGCCTGCTCGCCGCCGCTCATCAGGCTCATCACCGCCATCCGCTTGCCGGGCGGACAGGCGAGGATTTCCAACCCGGCCTCCAGGGGATCGGCCGATTCCACCAGGCGAAGCTCGGCCGCGCCGCCCTGGAACAGGGTGGTGAACAGATCACGAAAATGGCTATCGATGACCTCGAAGGCGGCCATCAGCCGTTCGCGGCCCTCGGCGTTGAGTTCCTCGATCGCCTGGCCCAGCCGCGCCAGGGCGCCCGACAGGTCGGCGCGCTCATTGGCCATCACGCCCAGACGGGACGACAGCTCGGCCGCCTCGTCCTCGGCCAGCAGGTTCACCGCCCCCAGGGCGTCACGCTCCCGCTCCAGGGCGGCCAAGTGGGTTTCCGCTCCGGCGACTCCAGTGGGCGCCGCCACCGCGTCTTCGGCGAGCTTTTGACCCAGATCGGCAGGCTCCAGGCCCGAGGCCTCGCGGATCGCGAGCGCCTGTTCATCGACCCTGGTCAGGGCGGCCTCCAGCCTTGCCTCGGCGCTCGCTCGGGCCTCCCTGGCGTCGGCGGCGCGGGCGTCGGCGGCCCTGGCGGCCCGATCCGCGTCGGCGCGGGCGGTCTCGGCGACGGTAAGGGCGTCGTCGGCGCGGGATTTGCGCGCCTCCGCCCCGGCCGCCTCGTCCAGAAGCAGCGCGCGGCGCGTCTCGATCGCCTCCGGAACCCGCCGCGCTTCGTCAAGCTTCGCCGCCGCCTGCTCGCGCTCCTTCTCAAGCTCTGTCTGGCGCCCGGCGGCGGTCCCGGCGCGTCGGGTCCAGTCGGCGTGATCGCGCCGCAGGCTTTCGAGCCGCCGCGCCCGCCCGCTCCGCGCCGCGGTCTCACGGTCAAACGCCGCGCGGGCGGCAAAGGCGATCTCCCGCGCGCGCGCGGCGGCTTCCCGGGCGCGGGTCAGCCAGTCCGCCCCCGCCGAGTCCGGGGCAAGGGCCGCCACCGCAATCTCGGCGTCTTGCAGGGCGCTTGTCGCCTCCAGGTGCTCGGCCGCCAGCCGATCAAGGGTCTCGTCAAGGGTCTGCGCCCGTGCTTCGCGCCGCGCTTGCTCCGCCCTGAGGCGCTCCACCGCGTCTCGCGCCCGCGCCACCTCCAGCTCCGCTGGTCTCGGCCGGGCGCGCGCCAGCTTCACCGCCTGCTCGGCGCCGGCCAGCCGCGCCGCCGCTTCTTCCAGGGTCGCTTTGGCCGTGGCGGCGGCGGGTTGAAGGGCCGCGATCTCAGCCTCCAGCGCCGTGAGTCGACTTCTCTGCTCCAGACGCACCTGGGCCGGCCGGGGCGCCTCGGCCTTTACGGTGAACCCGTCCCAGCGCCACAGATCACCCTCCTGGGAGACTAACCGCGCGCCAGGCGGCAACTGAGCCTGAAGCCGCGCCCCGTCCGCCCGGTCGACCAGCCCAGTCAGCGCCAGACTGACCGCCAGTTGGGCTGGCGCGATGATCGACGGCGCCAGGGGCGTCACGCCCGGCGGCCAGATGGGCGGGTCAAGTGACGCGGCGCCATCGTGGCCGGCCCAGAAGCTGGACGCGCGGGGGTCGAGCGCCGCCGTCAGATCGTCGCCAAGCGCCGCCGACAGCGCCGCTTCCAGCCCGCCGACCGTCGAGATCTGGTCGAGAACCGCCGCGAACCCGCCCCTGGCCGTCGTCGGCGTCAATCGCGCCAGCCCTCGCGCCTCGGCCAGTTTACGGCCCAGTTCATCTTCGGTCGCCCGGGCCGCAATGCGCGTTTGGCTCTCGGCCAGGGCTGCCTCGGCGCGCAGCCGCTCGGTGGCCTCCAGGTCTTCGCGCGCCTGCGTCAAGGCCTGGAGGGCGCCGGCCAGGGCCGCCTCGGCCGCCATCAGCGCGGGGTCCGCCAATGACCCCAAGCTCCGCCGCTCGGCCGTCGCTTGATTCAAAGCCGCCGTGATCCTCGCCTCGCGGGTCCTGGCCTCCTCCAGCCGGCTCCGGGCCGTCCTGGCTTCGGCCTGCGCCGCCGCGACCTGTGCCGCCGCGGCTTCCAGAGCCGTTTCCGCCCCGGTGCGGGCCACGTCCGCTGTCCTCGCCGCCGCCTCCAGTTCGGGCGTGCGCTCGGGAGCGGCCGCGATCTCGGACTCCACCTGGGCCAGATCCCGCTGGAGGCGTGAAAGAGCCCCTGCCGCATCAAGGGCCGTCCGGCTCTCGCGCTCAAGATCGCCTGCGATCCGCCCCAGCTGGTCTTTCAACCGTTTCAAATCCGCCTGGGCGTTTTCCAGCGCCCGGTCGGTCCGATCTTTTTCGATGGCCAGGTGATTGAGCACCGCCGCCGCGGCCACCGCCTCGTCCCGGAGCGCCGGTAGACCATCCTGGGCGTTCAGAGCCGCGGCCGCCGCGTTCGCCGCCTCACGGGTCCCTATCTCGGTGGCGGTTCTGGCCAGGGCCGTATGGACACGCGCCGCCTCAAGCGCCGCCACCGCTTCCGTCCAGCGCGCGTGGAGCACCGCCGACTGCAAGCCGCGGATCTCCGTCGCCAGCTTCTTGTATCGCGCCGCCGTCCGGGCCTCCCGCCGCAGCCGGCCCAGACCGGATTCCAGTTCGCGCGCCAGATCGTCCAGCCGCAGCAGATTGGCCTCGGCCGCCCGCACCCGCAACTGGGCCTCATGCCGGCGACCGTAGAGACCCGATACGCCCGCCGCCTCCTCGAGAATGCGCCGCCGGTTCTGGGGCCGGGCGGCGATCAGTTCCGAGATCTGGCCCTGGCGCACCAGAGCCGGCGAATTGGCCCCGGTCGAGGCGTCGGCGAACAGCAGCTGCACGTCGCGCGCGCGGACCTCGACGCCGTTGATCCTGTAGGTGGACCCGGCCCCGCGATCGATCCGGCGCGTGACTTCGAGCGCCGGCTCTCCGGCCCAGCGGACCGGCGTGCCGGCGCCGGGGTTCTCCACCGTCAGGGTCACTTCGGCGTGGTTGCGGCCGGGTCTTGCGCCCGAGCCGGAGAAGATCACGTCATCCATGCCCTCGCCGCGCATGGCCTTGGCCGAATTGGCCCCCATCACCCAGCGGAGCGCCTCGAGCAGATTGGATTTGCCGCAGCCGTTGGGGCCGACGACGCCCGTCAGCCCGGGTTCGATATGAAACTCGGTGGGCTCCACGAAGGACTTGAAGCCGGAGAGGCGAAGCCTCGAAAAGTGCACGGCGCTGTTCTTCGCCCGCTCTAGTGACCGGCGCGGGCGCGGGCGATCGCGGCTTCGAGATTTTCCAGCGTGTTGTCGCCGTCCAGCCGCTTGTCATCGACGAAGAAGGTTGGCGTGAATTCCACGCCGTGCGCCTTGGCGTCCGCCTGCGTCCGGTCGGCGAGCGCCTTCAGCGCGGCTTTATCTTCCAGGCAGGCGACGAACCGCTCGTGGCTGACGCCGGCGTGTTCGGCGATCCTGGCCAGGGCGTCGACACCGACCCGGCTGATTTCCGCCTGCTGGGCGAACACATCGTCGATCACCTGGAAATATTTGTCCGGCGCCGCGCACCGGGCGGTCAAGAATCCGGCCGCCGCCAGGGCGCCATTTCCCGCCAGCATCTCGCGAAACACGAAGCGCGCCTTGCCGGTGTCGACGTATTTGTGGCGGAACTCCGGAAACACCTCATTGGCCCACTCGGCGCAATGCGGACACCCCACCGATCCGTATTCGACCACCGTCACCGGCGCGCGCGGATCGCCGAGCGCCATTTCCCCTGGGGAGGGCGTGGGCACGGCGGCCTGGGCGCCGGCGGTCGCCAGGGTGGCGGCCGCGATGGCGGTCCCAAGCGCGCGAGCCGCGCTCCGGACGGAACGCCCAATCAAGAGGCGGTCTTCCCGGCGGCCTTGGCTTCGGCCACGGCGGTGTCGAGTTCGGCCAGGCTCATCTCGCCCTTGTCATAGACCTTACCGTTGATCACGAACGTCGGCGTGCCGGTGATCTTGTCGTCCTTCACATAGTGCTCCCACCGGGCGTTGAGGGCGTTGAGCGCGGTTTCGTCCTTGATGCAGCTCTCGAACTGAGTGTCGCTCATACCAGCCGACCGGGCTATATTGAGCAGCACCGCATGCGGGTCGCCGCCGGTGAACATTTCGGTCTGGGCGTGATAGACGGCGTCAACCACCTGGAAATACTTATCTTTTCCGGCACACCGGGCCATCAGGAAGCCAGCCGCGGCGATCGCCGCGTCGCCGGTCAGCGCCTCGCGCGCCACATAGCGAACCTGCCCGGTGTCGATATATTTGGCCTTGAAGGCCGGAAACACCTCGTTCTGGAAGCGCGCGCAGTGGGGGCAGGACACCGAGGCGTATTCGATCATCGTCACCTTCGCCGTCGGCGAACCCAGCGACATGTCGTCGGCGGTGGCCGCGTCGCCGGCCGGTTTCTGACAGGCCGCCAGCGCCACCGTCAGTGTTATGCCAACCAGCAGGGTGAAAAGCTTTCTCATACGGACGTGATCCTTCCGGGTGACTGGGCCCGACAGCAATGGATTTAGTCGGGACTCTCCCGGCTATTATAGGGTCTGTTTGTGACCCAAACGACCGAGGTCGCGCAAGTCAGACTTCCGAAGGCGCGTCGCGCATCACCTCTCGCCCTAACCGTGTGAGGGCTGTCTTCAGGGGTCCCTCGGGAAACTTCTCCAGCCCCGCAGCTAGCGCCTGTTCCGCCGCCGCGTCCAGGGGCGGTCTGAGGCGCCGGCGCATCCCGCCCGGCGCCGGGCCGCCGCGTTTGACGACGCCGCGCAGAGGACCCTGGACGATACGCAGCCTCGCGACCGCCCCCGCGCCCAGGAACAGATTGACCCGTTCGATTATGTCGGGCGCTCGGTGCTGAATGATCGCCGCCGACGGCCCCTCGACCCGAAGCTCCAGGCTGGCGCCGCCCCCGGTCCTGGGCTTGACCAGCTTGGTGGGTTCGGTCCGCCGGGCCAGTTCGGCCCCGACGATTTCCCGCCAGCGCGCCTTCAGGCCATCGACGCCCTGGCCGAAGCGCGACTCAAGGGTCTTGATCGTTCTGATCAACGCCCGGCCAGCGCCGGGGGGCGGGGGCGGTATCGGCCGGGTCCGGCGGCGAGCCAGGATCCGGACGGTTTCCTCGGGCGTGGGAAGAGCACGGCGCATAAGCCTGTTATAGGCGTGACGATGGCGTCCGTCCCGCGAATCCGAACCCGTCTGC
>JANYFU010000444.1 GCA_025359665.1 Caulobacteraceae bacterium | reverse complement strand
GTTCGAGGTTGTGCAGCAGCTCGATGGAGATCGGCGCCTCGCTGGTGCCGGGAATGTGGTACAGATTGATCGGAATCCGCACCTGGTCGAACAGCATCGAATAGTAGCGGGTCAGGGGTCCAGTTCCCGGGTTGTTGTAATAGAACGGGGGGATGACCAGCAGGCCGTCGGCGCCGTGGTCGGCGGCGTGTTGCGACAGTTCGAGGGTCTCGGGGAAATTGGGCGTGCCCGGCCCGATGATGATGTTCAGGCCGATCTTGTCCTTCAGGGCCGTCTCGGCGATCAGCTTACGCTCGGCCATCGAGAATGACGGGAACTCGCCGCTGGTGCCTAGCACCACCACCCCGTCGGCGCCGCAATGCTTGTACCAGGCCAGGATATCGCGGAATGCGCCGGGGTCGAATTTCAGGGTCTTGTCGCAGGGTGTGACACTGGCGGTCCAGAACAGCGTCTTGACCGGACTGCCCAGCTGGGGCGCCGCCGTCGCCGTCCCGGCCCCCGCCATCATCGCCACACCCGCCGCCGCGCCCATCAGGCCAAGCGCGTCCCTGCGCGTCGCTTCCATGTCGTCCTCCATCGCGGCTGTTGTCGCCGTCGCTTTGGCCTCAACTTTTGCTGAAAAGACGCGCAAAGCAATGGAAATCGATCACGCGGGTTGCAGACCCGGAAGGGGTGTCATGACACGGATTGGGATTTTGGCGGGCTTGGCCCTGGGCGTGGCCGCCGCGACCGCGACCGCCGCGCCGGTCGGCCACGAGGCCTATACGCTGATCGTTCGTGGCGGGACGATCTACGATGGATCGGGTGGCGCGCCTTTTGTTGGCGACTTGGCGCTGCGGGGTGAGCGGATCGCGGCGGTGGGGCGGCATATCACCGGTCACGGCGACAAGGAGATCGACGCGGCGGGCCTGGCCGTCGCGCCGGGCTTCATCAACATGCTGGCCCACCCGGAGGAGACCCTGCTGGTCGACGGCCGGGCGCAAAGCGATCTTCGCCAGGGCGTGACCCTGGAGGTGCTGGGGGAAGATTCCGAAGGTCCGCTGACCCCGGAGATGAAGCGGCTGATCGAGGCCCGCCAGGGCGACATCAAATACAAGGTCGACTGGACGACCCTCGACGAATATCTGCGCGGCCTCGAGCGGCGGGGAATCTCGGTCAATGTCGGCTCGTTCGTCAGCGCCTCGACGGTGCGGACCCACGTGCTGGGTGAGGGGAACTTGCAGCCGACGCCCGAACAGCTTGGCCAGATGCGCGGCTTGGTCAACGCGGCCATGGAGGACGGGGCTTTCGGCCTGACCACGGCGCTGGAATATGTGCCGGCGACCTTCGCCAAGACCCCGGAGCTGATCGACCTGGCCAGGGAGTCGGGCCGCTGCGGCGGTATGTATATCGCCCACATCCGCAACGAGGGCGACCGGTTGATCGAGTCGATCGACGAAACCATCGCCGTCGCCCGTGGCAGCGGCGCGCCGGCCGAAATCTATCACTTCAAACAGGCGGGCAAGGACAACTGGTCCAAGCTGGAGCCGGCGATCGCCAAGATAGAGGACGCTCGCGCCCATGGGATCCGAATCACCGCCGACATGTACGCCTATGTGGCCAGCGCCACCGGCCTCGACGCGTCGATGCCGCCCTGGGTGCAGGACGGCGGGCTGGAAAAATGGATCGAGCGGCTGAAGGACTCGGCGATCCGCGCCCGCGTCGCCGCCGAGATGCGCAACGCCCATCCGGCCGACTGGGACAACGGCTATGGCTCGGCTGGGCCGGAGGGCATCCTGCTGCTTGGCTTCAAGACCGCCGCCCTGAAGCCGCTGGCCGGCAAGACCCTGGCCGAGGTGGCGCGGATGCGCGGCAAGACGCCGGAAGAGACCGCGATGGACCTTGTGGTCGAGGACGGATCACGCATCGAGGTGGCCTATTTCGAGATGAGCGAGGCCAACGTCAGGCGCGAGATGGCCCTGCCGTGGATGAGTTTCGACTCCGACGCCGGCGCGCCTTCCAACGAAGGCGTGTTCCTGCTCTCGCACGACCATCCCCGCGCCTATGGCAATTTCGCCCGGGTGCTGGCGAAATACGTCCGCGACGACAAGGCCCTGACCCTGCCCGCCGCCATTCGCAAGCTATCGGCCCTGCCGGCCGAGACGCTGTCGTTGAATGATCGCGGCTATCTGAAAGCCGGCTACGCGGCCGACGTAGTGCTTTTCGACCCGGCAAAAATCCAGGACCACGCCACGTTCGAAGTCCCCAACCAGTACGCCACCGGGGTTGTCGACGTAGTCGTCAACGGCCGCCTGGCGCTGGCGGACGGTGAGCCGACCGCGGAACGACCCGGCCGCGTCGTGCGGGGCCGGGCGTGGAAGGCCGCGCCTGGGGGCGGCTGCCGGGCCTCGAGCGCCGACTGGACATGGAGTCAGTAGCGGGAGAGCTCGTCCGCCCTATTCCGCCGCCTCGGACTTCTTGCTCAGACCCATGGCCTCCATGACCTCCGGCGCGATGTTGTCGGCGCCCTTGGCTTCGATGTGCTGGTTGATACGCGAGCCAACGGCCGCGAACAGTTCGCCCACGAAGGCCGGGCGGTTGTCGCGCGCCCAGCCCAGCGATTTCTCGCGGTTGACGTTCGAGCCCTGGAAGCGAGGGAACACGTAGCGCGCCATCAGCTCGTAGGACTTCTTCTTGGCGTCCCACGGCGCCCAGTTGTGATCGAGCGACAGATAGGCGCCGAAGCCGCCCGACTGCTGTTCCAGCCGCTCGATCTGGGCGATGGCGTCGTCGGGCGTGCCGACCACCGCCAGGCCGGTGGCGACCAGGGCGTCGACCGGATCGACGGTGGCGTCGACCGCGAGCGGCAGGGCCGCGACGTCGGTGAAATAGTAAAGCCAGTCCTTCAGGCCGAAGGCGACCTCGGCGCGGGCTTGTTCGCGGGTCTCGGCGATATGCATCGGCCCGACCAGCCGCCAGTTGGCGCGATCGACGGTCTTGCCGTTCTCGCGAGCGGTCTGCTCGGCAATGGCCCAGTTGGAGGCCAGGGCGTTGAACCCGCCGGCCGATGTGGCGCCGATGGAAAGCAGGCCCAGCCCGTGCCGGCCGGCCGCGTTGGCGCCGGTCGGCGAGACCTGGCTGGCGACCGCCATCTCGATCGAAGGACGCGAATAGGGGCTCATCTGCAGATGAGCCTCGCAGAGCTCGAACCAGTCGGACTTGTGGCTGACGGTCTCCCCGCGCAACAGGCGCACGATGCAATCCAGGGCCTCGTCCATGCGGTCGCGCTGCTTGGCCACCGGAATACCCATCATGAAGGCGTCCGAGGGCAGCGCGCCGGGGCCGGTCCCAAGCATGACCCGGCCGCGGGTGATGTGGTCGAGCTGGTTCATCCGGTCCGCCAGCATCAGCGGGTGGTGATAGGGCAGGGAGGAGACCCCGGTGCCCAGGCGGATGTGCCGGGTGCGCTCGGCCGCGGTGGCGATGAACAGTTCGGGGCTGGCGATCAACTCATAGCCGGCGGAATGATGCTCGCCGATCCAGGCTTCGTCATAACCGAGCGTATCCATCCACTGGACCAGCTCCAGGTCGCGTTCGATGGCGAGGGTGGGGTTCTCGCGCAACGGATGGAATGGCGCGATGAAGGCGCCGAAGCGCAGCTTGGGTCCGAACATGGGGTTTCCTCGATTGGCGCGTGGGGCGCCTGGCCATCCTACGGCTCCGGGCAAATCAATCCACCGCAAAAAGCCTACGGTGGCGGACGGCGCCGCATAGAACCGTCAGGCCAGAACCAGCGGCAGGCGCTGGAAGCCGCGCAGCAGGGCGGCGGTGGTTCTGGGGCGGGAACCCTCCCCGAATCGGACGGTTTCGAACCGCTCCAAGAGAGCCGCGAGACCGGCGCGGGCCTCCAGCCGGGCCAAGGGCGCGCCGATGCACATGTGGACGCCAAGCCCGAACGCCAGCTGACGGCCCCGTTCGCGCCGCATGTCGAGGGTGTCCGGGTCGGACCATTTGGCCGGGTCGCGGTTGGCCGCCGCCAGATAGACGAACACCGGCTCGCCGGCTTTGATACCGACTCCACCGACCTCGACATCGGCGCGGGCGTAACGGACCGTGAACTGTACCGGCGAATCGACCCGAAGGATCTCCTCGATAGCCCCGTCGATCAGGGCCGGGGTCTCACGCAACGCCCGCCACTCCTCGGGGTAGGCGGCGAAGCGATTCATCAGGTTCGAGAGCAGGTTGGTGGTGGTTTCGTTGCCGGCCACCAGCAACAGCACCGACAGCGAAATGATCTCGTTGTCGTTCAGCGTGACGCCGGCTTCCTCGGCCCTGGCCAGGGCGCTGATCAGATCGTCGCCCGGATCGACGCGGCGCTTGGCCAGTTCGGCGCCGAGGTAGGCGCTCATTTCCATCAGCGCCAGCGCCTGTACCTCATCGACGCCCTCGGCCGCGCCGGCGCCAGCGAAGCGGTTCGACCAGTCGCGAAACCGGTCCCGATCACTCTCGGCCACGCCCAGCATCCGCGCGATGACGATTACCGGCAGCGGCGAGGTGAACGCCGCGACGATGTCGATCTTCTCTCCAGAGGGTATGGCCGCCGCCAACGACCGCGCGATCGTCTCGATCTCCGGCCGCATGGCTTCGACGCGCCCCGGCGTGAACGCCTTCTGCAGCAGGCCGCGCAGAGCGGTGTGGCGAGGCGGATCGTCCTGTAGCAGCGGAAAACCGCCCTCCGGGCCTCTGGACGAAAAACGGCCGGGATCCAGCAGGATCGCGCGCGCCTCCTCAAAGCGGCTGACCACCCATGACCCATCCGAATCCCGGAACGGCCGGTCGCCGCCGCGCAGGCGGGCGATGAAGGCTTCGCGTTCGCCGTCGCGCGCGCTTTCGCGAAACACGGTCGGCGCCGCGCCATCGGCCGGACTCATGGGTCGCCTCCTATGTATCCCGCCACCTTGGCGACAGCGGCCCGGACTGACAAGGGCCGGAGCGGAGATCGAGGCCTAACCGTTTCTGCATATCGACCATAGAAATCCATGCAATTTTGTTTCCGATAGCGCCGTGGCACTTCTGGGCTCGCGGACGGGCAATGACGCCCTCCACGACAAACTAAAACCCCGGAAGGAGCCTTCCCATGACCCGTTTCCTCACCCAACGCTTCGAAACCGCCGCTTCCCTGCTGGCCATGATCTGCCTGCTCGCGCCGATGCTGATCGGCTCGGTCATGTTCATGACCACCTCAATTTAGCCAGTAGCGTCAGGCTATAGAGGCGCCATGTTCGATTATCAGCCTCACCTGACCGGCAAGGTCATCGCCATGCGCCCGACGACGGCGGAGGACCATGCGCCGCTGTTCGCCCTCGGCTCCGACCCGGCGGTCTGGGATCTGCACCCCCAGGGCGACCGCTGGAAGGAAAGCGTGTTCCGCGCGTTTTTCGAAGACGGCCTGGCCTCGGGCGGGGCTTTGACGGCCATCTGCCGGGAGACCGGCGCGGTGGCCGGCTGGTCGCGCTACAGCGCGCTGTTTACCGAGCCGGGCGAAATCGAGATTGGCTGGACGTTCCTGGGCCGGGCCTATTGGGGCGGCGCCTACAACAGCGACATGAAGCGGATCATGCTGGCCCACGCGTTCCGCTTCGTCGACACGGTGATCTTCCGCGTCGGCGAGACCAATTTCCGGTCCCGCCGGGCGGTGGAGAAGCTGGGTGCAATACTGACGGACCGATCCATGGCGCTGCAAACGCCAACCGGACCTTCGGTTAACGTATATTACGCGATCACCCGCGAGACGTTCGAGGGCTGATCGCTCAGTTCTCCCTCCCATTTGGCGATCACCGTCGCGGCGACGCTGTTGCCGACCACATTGGTGGCGCTGCGGCCCATATCGAGCAAATGGTCCACGGCCAGGATCAGCAGCAGACCGGCCTCCGGTAGATGGAAGGTAGAGAGCGTGGCGGCGATCACCACGAGGGATGCGCGGGGTACGCCCGCCATGCCCTTGCTGGTGACCATCAACAGCAGAAGCATGATGATCTGCTGCGCCAGGGTCAGGGGCACGTGATAGGCCTGGGCGATGAACAGGGTGGCGAAGGTGCAGTACATCATCGAGCCGTCCAGATTGAACGAATAGCCAAGCGGCAGCACGAAACTGGCAATCCGGCGCGAGACGCCGAAGGTCTGCAGACCCTCCAGGATGCGCGGATAGGCCGCCTCGGAGCTGGCGGTGGAAAAAGCCAGCACGGCAGGGTCGCGGATGGCGGCTACCAGGGCGCCGGCCCGGCGGCCGATGACCAGGAAACTCACGGTGATCAGCAGACCCCAGAGCAAGCCGAGCGACAGATAGAACCCGCCGACGAATTTCGCATAGCCCAGCAACACGCCCACGCCCTGGATCGCCACCGTCGAGGCAAGGGCGGCGAAAATCGCGAACGGGGCGAACAGCATCACATAGCCGGTGACCTTCAACATGATCTGGGCCACCTGTTCGGCCAGGGCCATGACGGCCGGGGCGCGGTCCTCCACCGCGGCGATCGCCGTGCCCACGAAGATCGAGAACACCACGATCTGCAGAATCTGATTGTCGGCCATCGCCCCGATGATCGAGGTCGGGAAAACGTGGGTGATGAAATCCTTCAGGGTCAGAGCCTGGGCGGTGACGTCGCTCTTGGCGGTGACGGCCGGCACGCTGAGGTTCAGCCCGACCCCCGGCTGCAGGATGTGGACCATGATCAGGCCGATCAGCAGCGAGACCAGGGATGCGCCGATGAACCAGCCGATGGTCTTCACGCCCACCCGGCCGATGGCGGCGCTGTCTTCCATATGGGCGATGCCGACCACCAGGGTGGAGAACACCAGCGGCGCGATGATCATCTTGATCAGCCGCAGGAAGACATCGGTGAGGATCGAAAGCCATTCCGCCACCTGTTTCAGCTG
>JANYFU010000441.1 GCA_025359665.1 Caulobacteraceae bacterium | reverse complement strand
GACGGCTGGGCGGACGTCTGGCGCAAGCATTGCTTCGGCTGGGAATACAAGGGCAAGCACAAGGACCTCAACGCCGCGCTGCGTCAGCTCCAGGCCTACGCGCTAAATCTTCAGAATCCTCCGTATCTGGTCGTCTGCGACATGGAGCGGATCGTGATCCACACCAACTGGACCAACACGATCTCGCGCCGGATCGAATTGACCCTGGCCGATCTGCTGGAACCCGCCAAGCTGGATATTCTGCGGCAAGTCTTCCAGGGCTCGGACTCCCTACGCCCAGGCGTCAGTCCCCAGGAACTCACCCGCAAGGTGGCCCTGGCGTTCGGAGAACTCAGCCGACGCCTTCAGGACCGCAAACATCCGCCCAGGGCGGTGGCTCATTTCCTCAACCGCCTAGTGTTCTGCATGTTCGCCGAAGACGCGGGCCTGTTGCCGAAAGACCTGTTCACCCGGGTTATCCGCGCCACCCAGGCTCGGCCGGAGTTCGCGGCGGCCCAACTCAACGAGCTGTTCGCCAAGATGCGGGCCGGCGGCTTCTTCGGCGCCGAGGTGATCAAATGGTTCAACGGCGGCCTGTTCGACGAGGCCGAGGCTCTACCCCTAGAGCGAGGCGATCTGAAACTGATCGCCGACACCGCCGCCGAACATGACTGGTCCCAGATCGATCCGGCCATTTTCGGCACGTTGTTCGAGGAGGCGCTGAAGGCCACCCGCCAACGCGCCGCCCTGGGCGCCCACTACACCGACCGCGACAAGATCCTGAAAATCGTCGATCCGGTCATCACCCGCCCGCTTGCCGCCGAGTGGGAGATCGCCCGCGCCGAGATCGCGCTTCACGCCGAGGCCATGGCCAAGTGCGAGGCCGATCGCAGGGCGGTGCTCGAACGGGCGGGCGATGCGATGAAGCTCGACCCCGCCGCCGCCAAGGCCGGCGAAGCGGCCCGTCGTCGGGAGCTGACCGTGATCGCCAAAGCGCGGGACGCGGCCTATGGCGCGGCCAAGGATCGGCTGGAGGCGTTCCTGGAGCGGCTCGGCGCCTTCCGTGTGCTCGACCCGGCCTGCGGTTCTGGAAATTTTCTCTATGTGGCGCTCCACGCTCTGCGCGACCTCGAACTACGCGCCCTCGTGGACGCCGAACGCTTGGGTATACCCGCGCCAGCGCCGCGCGTGGGCCTCTCCGCTCTGAGGGGTATTGAGATCGAGCCCTACGCCGCCGAACTGGCCCGCGTCACCCTATGGATCGGCGACCTGCAATGGATGCGCCGCAACGGCTACGTCGCCTGGTCCGAACCGATCCTCTCCAACCTTGATGGCATTGAGAACCGCGACGCCCTTTTGAACGCCGATGGGACCGAGGCCGCTTGGCCGGAAGCGGACGTGATCATCGGCAATCCGCCGTTCCTTGGCGACAAGAAGATGGTGGCCGATCTAGGCGAGTCTTATGTCGAAACCGTCAGACGCATTTACCATGGTCGAGTTGCAGGCGGCGCGGACTTCGTCTGCTACTGGGTAGCCAAGGGCTGGGAGGCTTTCGGTCAGTCAAAAGTCCTCCGGGTTGGGCTGGTTTCGACCAATTCAATCCGAGGCGGGGCAAACCGAAGGGTTCTGGACCCAATTGCCGACGCCAAAGCGATTTGGGAGGCGTGGTCTGATCAACCCTGGGTGCTTGAGGGCGCGGCGGTTCGTGTTTCGATGATCGGGTTTGGGCGGGGCTTCTATGACCGGCGGCTCGAAGGTGTTCCAGTTGATTGCATAAACGCTGACCTGACATCCGCAGTTGCGGATCTGACGCGTGCGTCGAGAATGGGTGAGAACCGAAACTGCTCCTTTATTGGCACCCAAAAAAACGGCCCGTTTGATATCGATGGTAGACTTGCCCGAGAATGGCTGCTGGAGCCGCAGAATCCCAACGGCGAGACCAATGGCGCTGTGCTGCGACCCTGGATGAATGGCCAGGATGTGACTCGCCGTCCTAGCGGTCGATGGATAGTAGACTTCGTCGCACGGCCTGAGTTAGCTGCGGCGCCGTTTGAGAAGCCGTTTGCCCATGTCGTGAAATGGGTAAAGCCGACCCGCGAGGGCCTGCGTGATCGACAGAGGCGGGATAAGTGGTGGCTCTTGGGCCGTGCCGGTGATGACTGGCGTTTAGCTCTGAAGGGCCTGACGCGTTTCATCGTGACACCGCGTGTTGCAAAATATCGGTTGTTCGTCTGGGTGTCGAAGGCGATATTTGCTGATTGCCAACTTGTGGGTGTCGCCCGCGACGACGACACCACCTTCGGCGTGCTCCATTCCCGGTTTCATGAACTCTGGGCGCTCCGCATGGGCACAAGTCTTGAAGATCGCCCTCGCTACACTCCCTCCACAACCTTCGAAACCTTTCCATTTCCCGAAGGCCTGACCCCCGACATCCCCGCCGCCGAGTACGCTGGCGATCCGCGCGCCATCGCCATCGCCGAAGCAGCCGCTGATCTGAACCGGCTGCGGGAGGCCTGGCTTGATCCGCCCGACCTGATCCGAGTCGAGCCCGAGGTGGTAGCCGGGTATCCCGATCGCATCCTGCCGCGTGACGAGGCGGCGGCGAAGGTGCTGAAAACCCGCACCCTGACCAACCTCTACAACCAGCGTCCGGCCTGGCTGGACATGGCTCACAAGCGCCTCGACGCCGCAGTGGCGGCCGCCTACGGCTGGCCCGCCGACCTGTCCGACGAGGAGGTCCTGGCCCGCCTCTTCGCGCTCAACCAAACGCGCGCCGCAGAGCAATCGGGTTGACGGGGTGACCGAGCCGCCACGCCATGTCTCCGCCTGGACGGCGTTCACGCCCAAGCTGATTGATACCCTGCGGGAGGGCTACGGCTTCGCGGCTTTGCGGGCCGATGTGGTGGCGGGGCTGACGGTGGCGATCGTCGCCTTGCCTCTAGCCATGGCGCTGGCCATCGCCTCTGGAACCACGCCCGAGAAGGGTCTGCTCACCGCGCTGATCGCCGGTGGCCTGATCTCGGCCCTCAGCGGCAGCCGGTTTCAGATCGGCGGACCTACCGGCGCCTTTGTGGTGGTGGTGTTCAACGTCATCGCCAGGTTCGGGTTCGACGGCTTGGTCCTCGCCACCTTGATGGCCGGCGCCCTGCTGCTGGTCGCCGGTCTGGCGCGGTTGGGAGCCTGGATCAAGTATATCCCCGAGCCGGTGGTGGCCGGTTTCACCGCCGGGATCGGCATCGTCATCGCCACCAGCCAGATCCGCGATCTGCTTGGCCTGAACATGAGCCACGTGCCGGCCGACTTCATCGCCAAATGGATCGCCATGTGGGGCGCGCGCGCCAGTTTTTCGGTCTGGGCTCTAGGCGTGGCGGGCGGATCGCTAGCCACGATCCTGGTCCTGCGACGTTACGCGCCCAAGGCGCCGGGGTTTCTGATCGCCGCCTCGCTGGCCACACTGGCGGTGACGTTTCTGCATTTGCCGGTGGAGACGATCGGCACGCGGTTCGGTCATCTGAACTTCGGCCTGCCGGCGCCGCACCTGCCCAGCGTCTCCTGGGATCGGATCAAGCTACTCACCCCCACCGCCTTCACCATCGCCTTCCTGGCCGGCGTGGA
>JANYFU010000424.1 GCA_025359665.1 Caulobacteraceae bacterium | reverse complement strand
GTGGCGCGGGCGAAGGTCAGAAACAACGGATCAAAAGCCAGGACCGCGACACGGGTGGCGGGCAGCGAGGCGCTGAAGATCGCCATGCCGGCAAGGCCATCGAGCCAGCCGCCAAACCGGGACGCCTTGGTGGGCGCTGGTATCGAGATAGTGCTCATGACGCCGCTCTAGTCGACAGACGCCGGTGATGCGAGGTACAGGGAGATACAATTTTGCCAAACTGTACGGACTTGAAGGCCAATACGGATGACCACTATTGACCTTGACGCACTCAAGGAGACCAGCCGAGTGGGCCTGGTGATCGCCGATGTGCGCGAGCGGGTTTCGCGTGGAGGCCTGTCGCCAGGGGCACGGCTACCGTCGATCCGGCACTGCGCCCGGGCGTTGGCGGTCTCCAATTCGACGGTGGTCGACGCCTATGAGCGGCTGGTGGCGGCCGGCGAGATCGCCTCGCGCAGGGGATCCGGCTTCTATGTTATCGGCGCCCGGCGCCCTGTGACCCTGGCGGAGCGTGGGCCGCCGCTCGAACGGGAGATCGATCCCCTGTGGGTGATGCGCCACTCGCTGGAGACCGGCGATGAGGTGCTAAAGCCCGGCTGCGGCTGGCTGCCCGGGGACTGGATGCCGGCCGACGCGATCCGTCGGGCGCTCCGGGCCGAGGCGCGTGGGCCGGTCGAGGGCCTGACCGCCTATGGTCCGCCTTTGGGCTACGCGCCGATGCGGGCGCTGCTGGCCCGCCGCCTAGCCGAACGGGATATCGCCGCAGACCCAGACCAGGTGGTGCTGACCGACTCCGGCACCGCGGCGCTCGATCTGCTCTGTCGGCTGCTGGTGCGCCCGGGTGACACCGTGGTGGTCGACGATCCTTGCTACTTCAATTTCCTCAACACTCTGAGGGCACACGGTGCGCGGATCGTGGGCGTGCCCCATACCCCCAATGGGCCGGACCTGGACGCCTTCGCTGAAACGGTGCGCTTGCATGCGCCCCGGCTCTATCTGACCACCGGCGCGTTCCACAATCCCACCGGGGCGACTGCGGCGCCGACCATCCAGCACAGGCTGCTGGGGTTGATCCAGGCTCATGACATGATGGTGATCGAGGACGACATCTTCGCTGATTTCGAGAGTGAGCCAACGCCACGGCTGGCCGCGTTCGACGGGTTGGAGCGGGTGTTCCATCTGGGCAGCTTCTCGAAGATGCTGTCCGCCTCGATCCGCTGCGGCTTCATCGTCGCGCCACCCCGGTGGATCGACGCCCTTGTCGACCTTAAACTGGCGACGACCTTTGGATCCGGCGATCTTGGCGCGCGCGTGGTCGGTCGCCTGCTGTCGGACGGCGGCGAGCGGCGACATGTCGAGGCGGTGCGCGCACGCTTGGCCAGGGCGCGCGGCGAAACGCGCGAGCGCTTGCTGGCGGCGGGCCTCACCCTTTGGAATGAGCCTCGCGGCGGCATGTTCCTGTGGGCGCGTTTGCCGGGGCCGCTGAGCGCGGTCGAGGTTAGCCGAGCCGCAATGCGGCTTGGCATGGTGTTGGCGCCCGGCGACGTTTTCAGCATTGGCCAGCGGGCTGGAGGCTTTCTGCGCTTCAACGTCGCTCAGTCGCCGCCGAAGGTGTTCGAGGTGCTGGAACGGGCGATGCGAGCTAGTGAGCCCTCGCCTCGCGCTTGATCCGCTTCGCCATCGACCAGCGGTGGACCTCCGACGGGCCGTCGTAGATGCGGAAGGCGCGGATATCGCGGAAGATCTGGTGGACCGGGGTGTCGTCGGAGACACCCGTGCCGCCGAGAATCTGCACGCAGCGGTCGGCTACGCGGTAGAGTGCCTCGGAAACCGAGACCTTGGCGAGGCTGGACTCCGGCGTCCCGCCGCCGTGGCCGGCGTTGTCGAGCACCCAGGCGCACCAGTCGATGGTCAGTTCGGCCTGCTTCAGATCGATCTCGTTGTCGGCCAGCATAAAACCGACGCCCTCGTGGTCGATCAGCGGCTTGCCGAACGCGTGGCGCTTGCAGGCGTAGTCGACGGCGATGTCGTGCGCTCTTTTGGCCGCTCCCCACCAGCGCATGCAGTGAGTCAGACGCGCGGGGGCTAGGCGCACCTGGGCGTATTTGAACCCCTGCCCTACCTCGCCCAGTATGGAGTCTGCCGACAGGCGCAGGTCGTTGATGGCGATCACCGCGTGGCCGCCGGGCATGGTGCGATCGATGGTGTCGAGCACCCGCTCGGTGACCACGGCCGGATCGGGCAGGTCGGCGAGGAACAGAGTCGCCCCCTCCTCCGTCTTGGCCATGATGATGCCTAAGGCTGCGCCATCGGCGCCGGTGATAAAGGCCTTGCGGCCACTGATCACCCAGTGATTGCCGTCCTGACGGGCGACGGTCTTCATCATCGAGGGATCGGAGCCCGCGCCGCCGTCCGGTTCGGTCATCAGGAAGGCGGAACGCGTCTTGCCGGCGGCCAGCGGCCGGAGGAAGCGCTCCTGTTGCTCGCGGTTGGCGACCTTTTCCAGCAGCGCCATGTTGCCTTCATCGGGAGCCATGATGTTCAGCGCGATAGGCCCCAGCATCGAATAGCCGGCAGCGCGGAACACCGTGGCGATCTCGCGGTGACAAAGACCCAGACCGCCGAAGGCCTCGCCAACGTGGGGCGAAAGAAGGCCAGCCTCGCGCGCGTGACCCTTTAGTTCATGAGCCAGGTCGTCGCTCGGACCATGCTGGCCGATGCGTGGATCGCCCTCATAGGGGATCACCGTCTCGCGGATGAAAGCTTCAACCCGACCCGCCAGATCGGATTCCCGTTCGCCACGCGTCAGATCGATCATTGGAGTTCCGAATTCGGCTTCCGCCAGCCTCGACCCGCCGGACCGGACCCTGCCTGAACGTATCGAAGGACCCGGTCAATCGGCCGCGAGCGTTTCCATCACCTGCATCCAGCTGGCCTCGCCACCTGATTCAACCGCCTCGTAGTCCATCCGGATTCTAACCGAGCAGCGGGGTCAGATCCGGGTCACCCTTCTTGGCAGCGCGCTGGTAGGCGGGGCGTTGGCCAACACGGGCGAGGTAGGCGCGGATGTTGGGGTAGGGCGCCAGGTCGCGCGGGGCGAACACGCGCATCGTCGTGAGGGGGAAGAGCATCATGATGTCGGCGGCGGTGAACTCATCGCCGGCGAACCAGGTCGCCTCGCCAAGGCGTTTCTCGGTCATGGCATAGGCCCGGTCGCCGCGAGAGAGCAGTGGCTTGACGGCCTCGGAATCACTGAGGCCCAACATGCCGAGCACCAGCGCCGTCATACCGGCGGGCATGAATGACCCGTTGGCGAAATGGAGCCAGTAAAGATAGTCGGCGTAGTTTGCATGGTCCGGCTTCAGAGCCAGACGTCCTTGGCCGTATTTGGTGATGATGTAGTCGGTGATGGCGCCGGACTCGCCCAAAACAACCTCGCCATCGGTGATCACCGGCGCCGTCTCACAGGGGTGCAGCGCTTTGTATTCCGCCGGGGCCAGGCGGGTGACCGGATCGCGGTCGTATTTCTTCATCTCGTAGGGAATGGCCAACTCCTCACAAAGCCAGACGATACGATCGGACTGCGAGATGCCGAGATGGTGAACGATGAGCATGGCGCTTCCCCCTTTGTGATCGGGGGACATAGCCTGGACCGCGCTACCGCTTCAAGGCGGCGCGACGGAGCCGATGTTCGATTGCGACGCCTATTCGGCCGAAGCGTTCTGAACCGGTCCCGAGTCCTTGCCCTTGGCGCTGACATCGCGATCGACGAATTCGATCACCGCCATGGCGGCATTGTCGCCGTGGCGGAAGCCAGCCTTGAGCACGCGGATATAGCCGCCGGCCCTGCCGCTGTAGCGAGGCCCCAGGGTGGAGAACAGCTTGCCGACCTGATCGACGTCACGGACCTTGGATATAGCCAGGCGGCGGGCGTGAAGGTCACCCTTCTTGGCCAGGGTGACCAGCTTTTCGACGAAAGGGCGAAGCTCCTTGGCCTTTGGCAGGGTGGTGATGATCTGCTCATGCTTGATCAGGCTGGCCGACATGTTGGCAAACATGGCGGTGCGGTGCGCGGATGTCCGGCCCAGTTTCCGACGGGCGTAGCCGTGGCGCATTTTCGTCTCTCCTCAAGCGGTCGGGCCGTCTCACGACGGGCCGTATAGCAGACGGTTCAGATCTGGTCTTCGAACTTCTTGGCCAGGTCTTCGATGTTTTCGGGCGGCCAATTGGGGACATCCATGCCGAGATGGAGGTTCATATTGGTCAGCACTTCCTTGATCTCGTTCAGGGACTTACGGCCGAAGTTGGGGGTGCGGAGCATTTCCGCCTCGGTCTTCTGGATCAGGTCGCCGATATAGACGATGTTGTCGTTCTTCAGGCAGTTGGCTGAGCGGACCGACAGTTCGAGTTCATCGACCTTCTTCAGCAGGGCCGGGTTGAAGGGCAGGTCGGGCTTGGCCTCGCCGTCCAGCTTCTTCTTTGGCTCGTCGAAGGTGATGAAGACGTCCAGTTGGTCTTGGAGTATCCGGGCCGCGTAGGCTACGGCGTCCACCGGCGAAACCGCGCCGTTGGTTTCAACTTCCATGATCAGCTTATCGTAGTCGAGGCTTTGGCCCTGGCGGGTGGGCTCGACGCGATAGGCGACGCGCTTGACGGGGCTGTAGAGCGCATCGACCGCGATCAGGCCGATCGGCGCGTCTTCCGGACGGTTCTTCTCAGACGGCACATAACCCTTGCCGTTCTGGACCGTGAATTCGATGCGGACGGACGCGCCTTCATCAAGGGTCAGCAGCACGTGCTTGCCATTCAGGATTTCGATGTCGGATGGCGCATCGATCTGGCTGGCCGTCACCGCGCCGGGACCGGTGGCGCGAAGCGTCATGCGCTTGGGACCTTCGGAGTGCATCCGCAGGGCCAGTTGCTTAATGTTCAGGACGATGTCGACGACGTCTTCGCGCACGCCTTCGAGCGACGAAAACTCATGTACGACGCCGTCGATCTGAATCGCGGTGACGGCGGCGCCCTGAAGTGACGACAGCAGGACCCGGCGCAAAGAATTGCCGAGCGTGACGCCGAAGCCTCGTTCCAGGGGTTCGGCGATAATGCGGGCCTTGCGAGCGCCGTCGGCGCCGGACTCGATCATCGGCTTTTCAGGGCGGATGAGTTCGTTCCAATTTCTTTCAATCACGTATCGGTATCCCTCGGGCGCGGGATCGACGGCCATGGACAAACGGTCGCCGATGAATGGGGAAGAATTCAGAGACTAGACGCGGCGACGCTTGGGCGGCCTGCAGCCGTTATGCGGCATGGGAGTGACGTCACGGATGGTCGTGATGGTCATACCCGCGGCCTGCAGGGCCCTCAGGGCCGATTCACGGCCCGAACCGGGGCCGGAGACATTCACCTCAAGCGTGCGAACGCCATGTTCGGCGGCCTTCTTGCCGGCGTCCTCGGCCGCCATCTGGGCGGCGTAGGGTGTAGATTTGCGCGACCCCTTGAAACCCATGGTGCCGGCGCTCGACCAGGAAATCGCATTGCCCTGAGCATCGGTGATGGTGATCATCGTGTTATTGAAGGAGGCGTTCACATGAGCGACGCCCGAGGTAATGTTTTTGCGTTCGCGCTTTTTGACGCGCGCCGGTTCTTTGGCCATGGGGCGCCTCTCTTATTTCTTCTTGCCGGCGATCGGCTTGGCCGGACCCTTGCGGGTGCGGGCGTTGGTGTGGGTGCGCTGGCCGCGGACGGGAAGCCCCTTGCGGTGACGCAACCCGCGATAGCAGGCGAGGTCCATCAAGCGCTTGATGTTGACCGACGTCTCACGACGCAGATCGCCTTCCACCTGATAGTCGCGGTCAATGACTTCACGAATCTGGATGACTTCCTGATCGGTGAGCTGGTTGACGCGACGGCTGTCGATGATGCCGACCCGATCTACGATCTGACGGGCCTTGGCTTGTCCGATGCCATGAATGTATTGAAGCGCGATCACTACGCGCTTGTTGGTCGGGATATTTACG